>NZ_RJOG01000014.1:0-56236 GCF_003942965.1 Streptococcus mitis
GAAATTGACATACTGCACCTCTATTCTACTGTTACTTTCTATTATATAATTTATGAGCTATTAATATTACACGAAGTATGAAATATTTTCGCGAACGCAAACTTTTTATGAAAACTAAAAGCCTTCAGCATAGTTTTACTAAAGGCGAGATAACAAATATTAGTTCCACTTTATTTTAACCGGAATCCCTAACTGACGAGCCAGTTTTTCTTGTTGAAATTTGCATAAACCCATACACCTTCAGCAACATTTGCTGAATTAGGCTTACCATTGTAAGTTGACGGTTTTCGCCCTAGAATCATAGCAAACGAAGGTGTCTCATCCACAATAAACTCTTGCAATTGCTCAGTGTACTTTTCATCAATAAATAGCTATGAAACAAAATCAACCAATAAACCTCTGGCCGATTTCGAAGATAGCTGTTTCCCATCATATTTAATTTTATATTGTCCAGAAGAGCTATATTCATAAGTTGGAGTTTCATTGTCTTCAGAAGTACCAAACAAATCTATGTTTGCAATCTCATCAATGATTTCAAACACTGTATCATACAATTGGTCTGATTTAGCTTTTTGAAGTTTATCGATATATGAACTGTTACCAGCTGTCGAGTTCATCATTTCGTAGTCGAATTTTTCTTGGAAATCTTGGATAGTCTTCTTTCAAGATAATCAGTATCTGCTTTTGACATTTTGCCATCAGCTCTTACAAAGAACAAAACAGATTTAACCCAAGCTTTGTCTTCTTTGAGGAAATGCTGCGATAGCCGAAGCGAGATTGATTGTCCGGCAACCTGTCCAACATATCGTTTATTCCCACCTATCAAAACGTAAACAGCTGGATAATTTGCGAAATCCTGTTTTTTCAAATATGGAAGGTCACTTCGACTCATCGAAACCAAAATTGCAGGCTCACGTTCAAAATATGAAATATTGTCTTTCTGTGTATCCGAAAAAATAAAAATCTGCTTCATGATCATGTCTCCCTTAAAAGTTCGATAATATATTATATCACGTAACCGTTATCAAAATCATCTAAGCTATCAACTCTACGGTGTAAAACCTGTCAACTCAAGGCTTGAAAGCATTTCTATCAATTCTACGGTTGGCCCCTATATCGTCATTTTAAGACTAAAAAGAGCAACCTAGGAATTACCCTAAGTTACTCAAAACCTTATTATATCAACGTTCCACGCGAGTGAGCAGACCTACACACTCGACATGATGTGTTTGCGGGAATAAGTCAACCGGCTGGACTTTCTTCAACTCATATCCCAATTCTCGGTAGAGTTTGATATCACGCGCCATGGTGGCGACATTACATGAGATATAGGCGATGCGGTTAGATCCTGTTTGGGTACTAGCTTTGATAAAGCTTTCGGTTAAGCCCTTGCGTGGAGGATCAACCAAGATAACGGTTGGTTGAATTCCTTCCTTGAGCCACTTTTTCATAGCATTTTCAGCTGTATCACAGACATAGTGGGCGTTTGAAATATTGTTCAGTTGAGCATTCTTCTTGCTATTCTCAACCGCTTCTGGAATAACTTCAACACCATATACTTCCTTGACGAGTTTCGCAACAGAGAGGCCAATCGTTCCGATACCAGAATAGGCATCAATGACCACATCATCTTCTTTTAATTCAGCAAAATCAATGGCTGTTTGATAAAGTTTTTCAGCCATTTCAGTATTGACTTGGTAAAAGGCTGGACCAGCGATTTGGAAATCATTCCCCAACATCTGGTCAGTGATAAAGTCTTGTCCATAAAGCGTACGCCATTCCTTGCCAAAAATCGCATTGGTGCTCTGATCGTTGATATTTTGCATGACAGACACAATCTCTGGGAATTGCTTGATTAGTTGTTCAATCAATTGTTCCACACGAAAAATCTTCGGACGAGTGGTCACCAAAATAACCATAATTTGACCTGAATAATGTCCACGACGCACCACAAGATTCCGAATCAAGCCAGATTGTTCCTTTTCATCATAAGGTTTCAAATCAAAACGGCGGAGCAAATCTCTTAGGCTTAGAATAACTTGGTCAATCACAGGATCCTGAATATAAAAGTCTTCCAGAGGCATGAGAACATGCGAATTCTTACGGAAAAATCCTGTTTCCAAGACACCATTAACACGACGAACAGGCACCTGTGCCTTATTACGGTACTTGACTGGATTTCCCATGCCAAGTGTTTCAGCAACTTCTACATCTGCAATTCCAGCAATCTTATATAAACTGTCCTCGACTTGTTTGGTTTTAAATTTGAGCTGTTCTGGATAGGCAAGGTGTCCTAAATCAGCAATTCCTGAACGCAGATAAGCTAAATCCAGATCTTGATTACGATGTGGTGATTGGACAAGGTATTCTTCAACCTTCCCAAAGCCAATCTTTTTATTAACCTTGAGGACACGCATGAGAATTTTTTCACTCGGTAAAGCATTTTCTACAAAAAATACTAAACCATCTATCTTAGCAACTCCTGCTCCTTCATGAGTCAAATCAACAATTTCAACTTCTACAATATCATTTTTCTTTAACATGCTCTTCTCTTTCTATTGGCCGACAAAAAAGACGGCAACATTACGGTTACCATCTATTATACCATGAAATTTCTTAAGAACCAAAACTCTTGAAGAAGTTGACTATGGCTTGCCAGAGAGAGCTTAAGAAGTTACTGCCATCTTCTAGTGCCTTATCAGCATCAAAGTTAAGGTTGATATTTTTAAAACTGTCTCCAGCTTGTGATACGATACTTTGTTTAAGGTCATTTAGGGTTTTAGTGAAGTCTGCATTGCTGAGGATATCACTCTTTGAGAGATTCAAAGCAAAATTGATGATGATATTGATCTGGTTTCCTGTTATAACCTGATCAAGTTTGTAATTTTTCAAGGTATCTTCAACAATTTTACGTACATCTTCTTCTGTCAGATTTCCCTTGCTTTCTTTAGCTTTGGCAAGTCCTGACTTGATATCAGCTAGGGCAACATTTAATTTATTAGCATCATAGCCAGTTTTGTCCTTGTTTTCAGCATTGATATCTGACAAAGCCTTTAGCTNTTCTTGAGTCAAATCTTTGTTGGCTTGTGGTACCTTAGCTCCATTAGCCTCTAGCGAATAGTAAATCCCAGCTAAAGCACTTTCTCCTGTAACGGGAATAGGGGCTGCTACAGTGATTTTGGCATGCTCAACTCCCAGCGTTACTGCTGCATTTCGGTACATATCCTGAGTCACCTTAGTAATGTTTTCTGGTGTTTCAATCTTGACCTCAAGGGGCGACTTGTCACCTAGTTTTTGAATCTTGGCTGATGAATACAACTGTAAACTAGAGTCATTGGCCACATTCATGATTTTAGAATAGACATCAGGTGTCATGGTCTTGAGTTCTTTGGTGTCTGTTGAGGAATTGTAGCCTAATTTCTTAAGGGTTTGATTTTTTTGGTCTTCTGTCAATGATGAACCTAGGACATATTCAGGTTGGACATAGGTTTCATCGATAACTTTTTGCACATCTGTTGCTGCATGGACACTATTCATAGCTGTTACTGCCCACAAGACCGCAGCACTGGTCAGAAAGAGTTTCTTTCTCATAGGGAATTCCCTCCTTTACCTTTCTAGAGTAATATATCTATCTTAAAGAAAACTTATAATATAATCATTGTCCATAGATAGGATAATACCATTATCTCCTACTTGTAAATATTAAAAGTTTTACCCTCTTTTGCACCTTGAACATAAAAAAAGCCCTTCGGATAAAATCCGAGGGGCTAGAAACGTTGTTAAATCAACGGCTGAACTTTTGAATTTCAAGGTTCAGGATAAAATAGTTCACTGAACTATTTTATTTTTTAAGGTTGTAGAATGATTTCAATCCACGGTATTCAGCTACTTCACCAAGTTGGTCTTCGATGCGAAGCAATTGGTTGTATTTAGCGATACGGTCTGTACGTGAAAGTGAACCAGTCTTGATTTGTCCTGCGTTAGTTGCAACTGCGATGTCAGCGATTGTTGAATCTTCAGTTTCACCTGAACGGTGTGATACAACGGCAGTGTAACCAGCTTCTTTAGCCATTTCGATAGCTTCAAAAGTTTCAGTAAGAGTACCGATTTGGTTAACTTTGATAAGGATTGAGTTAGCAGCACCTTCTTGGATACCACGTGCAAGGTAGTCAGTGTTTGTTACGAAGAAGTCGTCACCAACAAGTTGTACTTTCTTACCAAGACGTTCAGTAAGTGCTTTCCAACCATCCCAGTCGTTTTCATCCATACCATCTTCGATAGTGATGATTGGGTATTTGTTAACCAATTCTTCAAGGTAGTCGATTTGTTCTGCAGATGTACGAACAGCAGCGCCTTCACCTTCAAATTTAGTATAGTCGTAAACTTTACGTTCTTTATCGTAGAATTCTGATGAAGCACAGTCAAATCCGATAAATACGTCTTTACCTGGAACATATCCAGCAGCTTCGATCGCAGCAAGGATAGTTTCAACACCGTCTTCAGTTCCTTCGAAACGAGGAGCGAATCCACCTTCGTCACCTACGGCAGTTTCCAAACCACGTGATTTAAGGATTTTCTTAAGAGCGTGGAAGATTTCAGCACCGTAACGAAGAGCTTCTTTGAATGTTGGCGCACCAACTGGCAAGATCATGAACTCTTGGAAAGCGATTGGAGCGTCAGAGTGAGAACCACCGTTGATGATGTTCATCATTGGAGTTGGAAGAACTTTAGTGTTGAATCCACCAAGGTAGCTGTAAAGTGGGATTTCAAGGTAGTCAGCAGCAGCACGAGCTACAGCGATAGACACACCAAGGATTGCGTTTGCACCCAATTTACCTTTGTTAGGAGTACCGTCAAGAGCGATCATAGCACGGTCGATAGCTTGTTGATCACGTACATCGTAGCCAATGATAGCTTCAGCAATGATGTTGTTTACGTTGTCAACAGCTTTTTGTGTACCAAGACCACCGTAACGAGATTTGTCACCGTCGCGAAGTTCAACTGCTTCGTGTTCACCAGTAGAAGCTCCTGATGGAACCATACCACGTCCGAAAGCACCTGATTCAGTGTAAACTTCTACTTCAAGTGTTGGGTTACCGCGTGAGTCTAGGACTTCGCGAGCGTAAACATCAGTAATAATTGACATTTTTTACTCTCCTTATGAGTTAAATTTTTTACACCTCTATAATACCTTAAAACCCCTCCTTTTTCAAGAAAAAACGTTATCTTTGTGCAAATTTTCCTTAACTTTATGAAGTAATCGCTTTCTTTTGTCTGTTTTATTCTAACTTTTATGATATACTGTTTTCATGACAGATTTATCAAAACAATTACTTGAAAAAGCTCATGGTGAGCCAAAATTAAATCCGGATGAGCAAAGACGCTATCTTGGTACCTTTGAGGAAAGAGTTCTTGGATATGCAGATATTGACACAGCAAATAGCCCGCAGTTAGAAAAAGGCTTTTTATCCATTTTAGAAAACCTTCAGGAAAAAGCAGAGCCACTATTTGTGAAGATTTCACCGACTATTGAATTTGACAAGCAAGTTTTCTACTTAAAAGAAGCAAAAGAAACTGATAGTCAAGCTACCATTGTATCTGAAGACCACGTTTCTTCTCCTTTTGGCCTGATTATCCACACCAATGCACCAGTACAAGTAGAAGAAAAGGACCTTCGACTTGCTTTTGCAAAACTTTGGGAAGTTAAAAAGGAAGAACCAGCCAAAACATCCATCTGGAAGAAATGGTTTGGCTAAATCTTGCGCATATTTAATAAATGCCCTATATTGGCAGCCGTGTGCTCCAGATAGAGACTAGCATTTTTCAAACTCACTTCTAAAGGTTCGCTTTTCTCCAAAATAGAAAAAGCAGCTTGGATATTCTCAAATGGTAGGGAAGGTAAATCTTCAGCAAGACTACCACAAATAGCAATAACAGGAACTCCGACAGGGGTTCTTTTTGCAACACCTATAGGTGCTTTACCTGCTAAACTTTGACGATCTAGCCTCCCTTCTCCAACAATAACCAAGTCAGCATCTGAAACTTTCTTATCAAAATTGATTAGGTCCAAGCACGTATCAATTCCAGACACGATATTTGCCTGAGCAAAGGCACACAAACCGGCAGCAATGCCTCCACCAGCTCCTGCTCCTTTAATTTGCAATGTTGCAGGTGAAACTTTTTTATAAAAATCTTGGATTGCCTGATCTACGACTGCAAACATAGTAGGATGTAGGCCTTTTTGCTTACCAAAAGTATAAGTCGCACCTTGATGACCACATAAGGGACTCACGACATCTGCTAAAATACGAATTTGAACATCTTCTGGAATTTCATAGCGATTTTCTATTGAAACAGAAGCTAAGTTCAATAAGGACTGACCGCATGTAGGCAAGACATTTCCATCCCTATCATAAAATCGATAACCTAAACCAGCAGCAATCCCAATTCCCCCATCATTACTGGCCGTACCGCCAACGCCGATATAGATTTCTGTAATCCCTTTAGCAATGAGATGACGAATCAACTCTCCAATACCACAAGTTTGGATTTGAAGTGGATTTCGTTTCTCTATCGGAATTTTTCCAAGGCCGACTAAGTCAGCCACTTCAAATAGTGCCAGTCCCCCTTTTTGAAAATAGCGCATGGCTTCTTTTTGGCCAAAAGGTCCTGTAACTTGGATCCATTTTTCTTCTAGGTCAAGAGAATGTCGGATAGCATCTACAGTACCTTCCCCACCATCACCAACAGGGTAGAGGAGACATTCTATATCTGCTATCGATTGTTGGAAGCCTCTTTTTATTGCTTCAGCTACCTGTTGAGCGGACAAGCTTTCCTTAAACGAATCTGGTGCAATTACAATCTTCATATTTTCCCTCATTCTAAAAAGTCAATCAAAGGTAGAACTTCTAAAAAATCCCTCTTGTCAACATGATGTGGTATTTCTTTTTTGAGCACTTCTTTAGCACAAAAAGCAATTCCCAGTCCTGCTGACTTCAACATTAATATGTCATTAGCCCCGTCACCGATTGCAATCGTTCTTTCTTTAGGAAGTTTTAGTTTCTCTCTCCATTGTTCCAGAGTATCTTTTTTGACCTGGGGACTGATAATTTGTCCAACTAATTTTCCTGTTAAATGACCGTCTTTGACTTCAAGTTGGTTAGCAGAAAAATAGGCAATTCCAAAAGATTTTGCTAATCTCTCAACTATTGGAGTAAATCCACCGGACACCAGACCAACTAGGATGCCATTCTTTTGGAGAATGGAAATGAATTCCTGGGCATTTGGAGATAGATGAATGGAGTTGAAGACTGTATCAAAGACCGAAACAGGAAGACCTTCCAACAAGGACACTCTTTTTCGTAAACTGCTTTCAAAGTCTAACTCTCCTCGCATTGCCTGACTTGTAAGCTGCGCAATTTCCTCCTCACGACCTACCTCTCTTCCCAAAAAATCAATCACTTCTTCTAGAATTAAGGTTCCATCAACATCCATAACACACAATCCTCTTACTTGAGACATCAGTTCTCCTCTCTAAATAGCCCAAAAATCGTATGAAGTCATCATACGATTTTATCTATTAATTAACTAAACTATGGTACAAGTCAAGGTATGACCTGCAGGCTGTATCCCATGAGAAATCACACTCCATGGCTTGTTTTTGTAGATTTCTCCAAACATCAGGATGGTTTCTATACAAGTCCAAAGCTGTTTGGAAAGTCCAATTTAACCAATAAGGAGATAGATTGTCAAAGCTAAAGCCAGTGCCGCTTCCTTCGATTGGATTGAAAGCGCGAACGGTATCTCTCAAGCCACCAACTTCATGGACCAATGGCAAGGTTCCATAACGCATAGCCATCATTTGAGACAAGCCACATGGTTCAAAACGACTCGGCATGAGGAAGAGGTCACAAGCAGCATAGATTTCTTGAGCAAGTTTGACATCAAAAGTAATATTTGCTGATAACTTGTCTGGGTAAATCTGAGCAAACCATGAGAAAGCTCCTTCAAAGGCTGGATCTCCAGTTCCTAAAAGAACAATCTGAACATCATTTTGCAAGATATGGTGAAGACTTTCGACCACCACATCAAAACCTTTTTGACGTGTCAAACGAGAAACAATTCCAACCAGTGGAACGTCAGCTCTAAGTGGCAAGCCAACTCTTTCTTGCAATTTTGCCTTATTTTTGGCTTTTCCAGACAAATCTTCCTGATTGAAATGATAGTCTAAAAGAGCATCCGTCTGAGGATTATACAGGTCAGCATCAATCCCATTCACGATACCAGAGACCTTGCCAGATTCCATTCGAAGAATTTGATCTAAGTTACATCCAAACTGACTGGTCATAATTTCATGGGCATAGCTAGGTGAAACGGTTGAGACACGATCTGCATAAAGAATACCTGCCTTCATCCAGTTCAGACAGTTGTTCCAGCGAAGGGTGCCATCAGCGTAACGTTCAAAGCCGACTCCAAACAAATCACCCAACATTCCTTCTGAAAATTGTCCCTGGAATTCCAAATTATGAATGGTTAAAACTGTTTTAATGCCCTCATAGGCTTGAATCCAACGGTATTTTTCCTTTAACAAGAAAGGAATCATAGCTGTATGGTAGTCATGAACATGGAGAAGGTCAGGGATAAAGTCAATCCTTTCCATAGCCTCAATGGCAGCCAGTTGGAAGAAAGCGAAACGTTCTCCGTCATCAAAATCACCATAAACATGACCACGGAAGAAATAATATTGGTTGTCAATAAAGTAGAAGGTCACACCGTTTAAGACGGTTTTCTTAATCCCACAGTACTGTCTGCGCCAACCGACGCTCACCTCAAAATGAAGAACATCTTCAATCTGATTTCCAAATTTAGCCTCTACCATGTCATAGTAGGGTAAAATCACTGCAACTTCGTGCCCAGCTTTTACCAGTGATTTGGGAAGAGCGCCAATAACGTCTCCCAAACCACCTGTTTTTGAAAAGGGTGCACCCTCAGCTGCTACAAATAAAATTTTCATGAATGAATATCCTCTGTTACTTTGCTACCTTTCTTAACGACAACTGGATGTTCTGCAGTTCCACGGATCACAACTCCATCCGCAACTTCAACACCCTTGTCCAAGATAGCATATTCTACCTGAGCACCTTCTCCAATAACAACACGAGGGAATAAGATGCTATCTTTAATCAAGCTATCCTTATGAACATGAATATTACGTGATAAAACAGAATTAGCTACTTGACCTTCAATAATACTACCAGAGGCAAACTGAGAAGTGCTTACCTTAGATGTATTAGCATAATAAGTTGGCTCTTCGTTTTTGACCTTTGTATAAATTTTTTGATTTGGTGAGAAGAGAGAGTAGAATTTTTGTGATTCAAGCATATCTTTGTTAGCTTTGTAATAAGACTCTACAGAATGAATATTTGCCAGATAACCTGTGTACTCATAGGCAAAAGCCCCTTCTTTTGCAGCCAAATCCCGTAAAACATAACGCAATTTCTCTGGATGTTCTTTCTTAGCTTCTTCTTCTAAGCGTTCAATCAACCACGGTGTATCAACGACAAAGATATCTGTAGACATATTGTAAACTTCATCTGTTGATTTACTATCAAAGAGTTTGTGAGAACGAACATGGTCTGTTTCATCCACTTCCAAGATTGCATTTACTTCTGAAATATCTTTTTTAGGTAGTTTTTTATAAACTACAGTGATAGGCCCCTTATTTGCACTATGTAGGTGGAATACTTGGTTCAGATCAATATTAATCAAAACATCACAGTTAAGTGACACTGTTTGGTTTGAGCCGGAACGTTTCAAATAAGTAAGAAGCTGTTGGTAGTATTCTTTTCCAACTGTACTACTTTCCACACGGGTATTGTAAATACCTAGATAGTAGTGGCTAAGAAGAGTTGACAATCCCCACTCNCGCCCTGAACGGATATGGTCAAAGACTGAACTGATATTGTCTTGTTGGAAAATACCAAAAATACTACGAACACCAGCATTAGCAAGACTTGAAAGCGGGAAGTCAATCAAGCGATATTTACCACCAAATGGCAAACTAGCTACTGGACGGTGGTCTGTCAGTGTTGACATATCATGAAAACCAACTGTGTTTCCTAAAATGGCAGAATATTTATCAATCTTCATCTGTTGCTACCCCCACTACTTCATCATATCCTACAACTTGTACTTCTTCTGTTCCATCAATTTCGACACCATCAGAAATAACTGCACCTTCACCAATAATGGCACGTTTGATTTTAGCTCCCTGACCAACAATTGCACCACTCATGATAACTGAATCTACTACTTCTGCCCCTTCGCGAACTTGCGCACCTGTTGAGAGGATAGAACGTTTAACAGTTCCATCTACGAAACAGCCATCGACGACCAAGGAATCTTCCACGTGAGCATTTGCCCCAAGGAAGTTTGGTGGTGAAATTAGGTTTCTTGAGTAAATCTTCCATTGACGGTTACGGCTATCCAAGGCATTTTCTGGTGAAATATATTCCATGTTAGCTTCCCAAAGCGATTCAATCGTACCAACATCTTTCCAGTAACCATTAAATTCGTAGGCATAAACACTTTCACCTGACTCAAGGTAATTTGGAATGACATTTTTACCAAAGTCTGACATATCGACATTGCTCTTTTCAGCAGCGACTAACATATTGCGGAGACGTTGCCAATCAAAGATATAAATCCCCATAGAAGCTTTGGTAGATTTAGGTTGAGCTGGTTTTTCTTCAAATTCTACAATACGATTGTTAGCATCGGTATTCATGATACCAAAACGGCTTGCTTCTTTAAGAGGAACATCAAGAACTGCTACTGTCAAACTGGCATTATTATCCTTGTGAGACTGGAGCATATCATCATAGTCCATTTTATAGATATGGTCCCCAGATAGAATCAAAACATACTCAGGATTGACACTGTCGATATAATCGATATTTTGGTAAATAGCGTGACTAGTCCCTTCGAACCAACGATTTCCTTCACTTGCAGAATAAGGTTGAAGAATAGAGACACCAGAATTGATACCATCTAGTCCCCAGCTTGAACCATTCCCGATATGATTGTTGAGAGCAAGTGGTTGGTACTGTGTAATGACTCCAACATTGTTGATGCCTGAGTTGGCACAGTTTGAAAGAGCAAAGTCAATGATACGGTAGCGCCCACCAAATTGCACAGCTGGTTTTGCAATGCTTTGAGTGAGTTTACCGAGACGAGTTCCTTGCCCACCAGCAAGAATCAAAGCTAACATTTCATTCTTCATTTTCTACTCCTTTTTGGTTTTTACTTGTGACGGTTTTAGTAGGTTTCAAGCGGCGTTTGATTTTCCAAACACTTGCTCCCATAGCCGGTAGGGTAAAGGTCAAGGTCTGCTCATAATCTTTCCATAGTCCTTCTTGCGTTTGCACAGTTTGATTATGTTCTTTCCAAACGCCTCCCCACTCTTCTAACTCAGTATTCCAGACTTCTTCGTAAATCCCTGCAACAGGAAGTCCGATTGTGAAATCTTTTCGTTCAACAGGTGCCATATTAAAGACACAGACTAACATATCATCCTTCTTACCCTTACGGATGAAGGAAAGAACACTCTGGTCTCGATTATCCGCATCGATGATTTCAATACCATCATAGCTGGTATCAATTTCCCACAGACAGCGGTGGTCTTTGTAAAACTGGTTGAGCTGAGAAGTGAAATACTTCATCTTAGCATTCATTGGGTCTTCTAGGTTTGACCATTCCAACTGTTCTTCAGATTTCCATTCTAGAAATTGCCCGTATTCACTGCCCATGAAGAGCAATTTTTTACCTGGGTGACAAATTTGGTAGGTGTAAAGATTGCGCAAGCCTGCGAATTGATTGTAGCGATCTCCCCACATCTTGTGCATCATACTCTTCTTACCGTGAACCACTTCATCGTGTGAGAATGGTAGGAGATAATTCTCCTTAAAGACATACATAAAGCTGAAAGTCACCAGGTTAAAGTCGTATTTACGGTAAATCGGATCTTCTTCATAGAAACGGAGGATGTCATTCATCCAACCCATATTCCATTTGTAGTCGAAGCCAAGACCATCTGAATCCTTAGTGTCAGTAATCTGAGTAGCTGATGAACTTTCTTCTGCAATCATCATCACATCTGGATGAACTAGTTTAATCACATTATTCAAGCGTTGAAGGAAATAATATCCTTCATAGTTGAGATTGCCACCATCTTTATTAGGAGTCCATGGAGCATCATCGTAGTCAAGATAGAGCATGTTGCTAACCGCATCCACGCGAATACCATCTAGATGATAAAAATCAATCCAAAACTTAATACTAGAAATCAAGAAAGACTGGACTTCATTCTTTCCAAGGTCAAAATTGAGTGCTCCCCAACCGTAGTTATGAGCCTTATTATGGTCTTGGTATTCAAAAGTCGGTGTTCCGTCATAATAGGCCAAGGCATCATCATTAATAGTAAAGTGACCAGGTACCCAATCTACAATAACCCCGATATTGTTTAAGTGACATTCCTCAACAAAATCTTGAAACTCTTCAGGGCGACCATAGGCATGCTCTAGAGCAAAGTAACCCATAAGCTGATAGCCCCAACTCAAACCTAGTGGGTGAGACATCAGGGGCATAAACTCAATGTGAGTATAATTCATCTCAACCAAGTAAGGAATGAGTTCATCTTTCAATTGAGAAAAACTATAGGGGCTACCATCAGGATTTCTCTTCCAAGAGCCAGCATGAGCCTCGTAAATATTGATAGGACGCTCTTCAAAGCTCAAGCGTTTTCTACGAGCTAGCCAGAGGCCATCCTTCCATTTCTTTTCTGGAATATCTGTTAAAATAGCCCCAGTACCAGGTCGTGCCTCATATCGTACAGCCAAAGGGTCAATCTTCATCAGCTGATGACCATTTGCACGTGTGATATGGTACTTATAAATTTGGCCTTCTTGAGCAAGACTGGTAAAGACTTCCCAGACTCCAAATTCATTCCGTTCCATCAGAATTTGATTTTCAACCCAATTGGTGAAATCCCCTACCAAGTGAACAGCCTGAGCATTAGGCGCCCACACACGAAAAGTATAGCCATACTCTCCATTTTTTTCTTCCCTATGAGCTCCCAGATAGTGCTGGAGGTGAAAATTTTCACCTGTCATAAAGGTTTTTAAAGCATTATTCTTATCCATACACCCTCCTAATTCTGTAAGCGTTTTCTATAGATTTATTATACTACCTTTTTAGGGAAGATTCAAGTAAATTACGGAATTTGCAAAAAAATCTTTTGAAAGTCTTCAACAAATTCACTGATGTGTTTACTTGCAAATCAAGAAATTTTCAGAAACGCTTTGAAAACGAATTGTTTTTAATAATACTATCATAAAGTTCGTTATTTAGCTAACAAAAATATAATTTTAAGTAAAAAAATAAATCAGGAAACGAATCTCCTGATTTTATTAACAAATAAAGCACCACAAATGAATTTAAATTGTGAATCTATTCTAAAAAACTTTAAATACGCTGGCACTGACGCCACCAACCATGTCTTTATCACTTAAATGGCTATTGGTCACCAATAGTTCTAGATTTCCAGCATTTTCAAACTGGAAGTCTTGCCCTTTAGCATTAAATACAACCAGTAAATGTTCTTCCCCTTGAATTTCATAGACAATCCAACCACTATGTTCGTTGGCTGAATGAACAAAAACATGATGGTAAATCTCATCATAAGTTGGGTAAGAAAAGGCACTGCTTTCTGTCTTCAATCGAATCATCTGACGGATAAACGCAATACTATCTTGACGCTCATTAATCAAGTCCCAGTTCACTTGATTCACACTGTCTGGAGCATTATAGCTATTCATAGCACGTTCTCTATCATCATGGGTCAGCTCACCATTTTCACCAGTCGCAACCAGTTTGGTACGACCAAATTCTTGACCGATTTCCATAAAGGCCATCCCTTGCATGAGTAGGTTCATAGCTGTCGCTGTCTCAACCTTGCGCATGATTTGTTCTGAACTTTGGTCTGGATGTAGGGTTGCCAACAAATCGTGAAGATTGTAATTGTCATGGGCCTCTACATAGTTAAGCACTTGATTTGGATGTGTATAGGTTCCTAATTCACGACTGCCTAGGATTGCTTTGGCAAGAATTGGCTCTGTAGCAGCACCACTAACAAAACCTGACTTGATAGCACCATAAACTTCTCCACCTTTGACAGCATCACGCTGATTGTCGTTAAAGAAACCGATATTTGGCATCTGATAGGCANTGTCTTTCTTAGCCTTATCATAAGGCGCAAGACCTGTTCCCATATCCCAACCTTCTCCATAAAGGATAATGTTAGGGTCAATTTCATCCAAGCTCTGACGAATCATCTGCATGGTCTTAACATCATGAATCCCCATTAAGTCAAAACGGAAGCCGTCAATATTGTATTCCTGTACCCAGTAAAGAAGGGAATCAATCATATACTTGCGGAACATTTCGTGTTCACTGGCAGTTTCATTTCCAACACCCGTTCCATTCTGGAAGGTACCGTCTGGATTCATACGATAGTAGTAATCAGGGACAGTTGTTTGGAAAGGTGCATCAACAACTGAGAAAGTATGGTTATAGACCACATCCATAATAACACCAATACCCGCATCGTGGTAAGCTTGAACCATGGTCTTAAAATCACGAATAACCTGAGCTGGATCATCTGGGTTTGTTGAAAGGCTCGTCTCTGGTGCGTTATAGTTTTGTGGGTCATAGCCCCAGTTGTAGGTTACATTCCCGTCCTTATCGTATTCTTTGTGACGATCTGCGATTGGTTGCAACTGAACATAATTGTAGCCCAGCTTCTTGATGTGATCAAAAGCAGTTGACTGACCGTACTGGTTAACCGTTCCAGTCTGACCAGCACCCAAGAAAGTTCCTCGAAGATGTTCATCCACACCTGAGGTCGGTGATTTGGTCAAATCACGAATGTGCATTTCACAGATAACTGCCTTACATGGATTTGCCAAGCGCCAAGTAGCCTCAGAACCATGCTTAACCTCGAAGTTTTCGATTTGTTTTTCTGCATGACTCAGGATAGCTGAACGTTTGCCATCAGGACTGGTTGCGATAGTGTATGGGTCGCGAGTCAGTGTTTGGTGGTGAGGGAATTGGACTTGATACTGATAAGCCTTACCAGTCAAATCTTCCTCAACATCCAAACTCCAAACACCGATTGTATTGTCCTTATGATTATAAGAGTAGCTATTGCCTCTCTCCATTTCAAAGGTCTTCCAAACAGGAGCATCGTTAGCAGCTGATTCATAAACGATAACCTGCACTTCTGTCGCTGTCGGAGCCCAGAGAGCAAATTGAGCCTGATTTTCCTCTACACGACAACCCAATTCCCCTTGGTAACCCCAATGATGGTCAAAACTAGCACTGTTAATGGCCTTATCAAAGGCAAAAGGATTTTGATTTTTATAGAAAGGACTGGCGATAGCAGGATTTTCAGAGTAATAAATCCTATCATCCCCTTCCAAAATCCAGACCTCTGTTAAAAGAGGATAGTGATTAAAACGGATAGCGTATTCTTTACTGGTTTGGCCTGTATGAACCACAAAATTCAAGCCTTCTAAGGCATGAGCACTTGGGTGTTCAAAACTAAATAAGGCACCAAAATAATCTTCTTTGTAGGTCAGCAAATCAATTCGCTGGTCATGACTTTTTACAAAAGAGCAAGTATCGTATTCACCATTCTTGCGATGATAATGAATGCGCATAGGGTAGTTATACATTGTTTTTTCCTTTTAATTCTTATTTTCTTTCTATTTCATTAATAAATTTTTGGCCGATTTTGTCCCGATTAACAAACTAGTTATACTGTCTAAAGTCTTGTTTTAAACGATCATTACAGACTTTCTAGCCAAGCTTCATCTCGAACCTCGATACCAAGTTCTTGTGCTTTTTGCAGTTTACTTCCAGCATCTACTCCTGCAACGACGAGGTCGGTCTTTTTAGAAACACTACCTGTAACTTTGGCACCCAGACTTTCGAGTTTGCTTTTAGCTTCTGAGCGCTTGAGCCGTTCCAGTTTTCCAGTCAATACAACTGTCAAACCTGACAAGGCTGCATCTGCTACTACTGTCTGACCTTTATAATCCAGATTGACCCCAGCTTCTTTCAATTCTCTGAGGAGAATCTCAGAGCCTTCTGTCGCAAAATAAGTCTGAAGACTTTTGGCAATCACACCACCCAGACTTTCAATACTAGCCACTTCCTCTGGGTCTGCCTGAGCCAGATTTTCAATTGAATGAAAATGTTGAAGTAACAGCTGACTGGCCTTGCTTCCGACATGGCGAATTCCCAAACCAAATAAGAGTTTCTCGGCAGAATTTTCCTTAGATGCTTGAATAGCTTGATACAATTTAGAAGCAGACTTTTCCTTAACCCCCTCTAAAAGTAGGAAATCCTCTTCTTGTAATCGGTAAATATCTGCCACATCCTTGACTAAATTAGCAGCAAATAGTTTCTCAACGATAGATGGACCAAGGCCTGTAATATTCATGGCATCTCGAGAAGCAAAGTGGATCAAACCTTCCATGATTTGGGCAGGACAACGCGGATTGATACAACGCAGGGCCACTTCATCTTCAAAGTGCAACAAGCCAGAGTCACAACTTGGACAGTTTGTAGGGATATCTAGTTTTTCTTCAGAAACCCGTTTGGACTCTACCACACGTAAAACGGCAGGGATGATATCTCCAGCCTTATAAACTATAACCGTGTCGTCTTTGCGAATATCTTTTTCAGAAATATAATCCACATTGTGCAGGGTCGCACGGCTAACAGTTGTACCAGCTAGTTGTACCGGTGTGAGATTTGCAGTTGGAGTCACAACACCGGTACGACCAACTGTCCAATCAACTGATAAGAGTTTAGCTTCTTTTTCCTCAGCAGGAAACTTGTAGGCTACTGCCCACTTTGGAGCCTTAACGGTAAAACCAAGTTCTTCTTGACCTGCTAGGTCATTGACCTTGATCACTACTCCATCGATATCATAAGGCAGATTGTCCCGTTCCTCTCCTACTTCTTGGATAAAATTCCAAATCTCATCCATGCTTTCAGCCAGAATTCGTTTAGAATTGACTACAAAACCAAGTTGTTCTAGGTGCTTCAAAACCTTTTCTTGGCTGTCACGAGTTGAAGGGCTGGCTTCTTGATAGAGAAACGTTGCAAGATTGCGCTTGGCTACTACAGCTGTATCTAACTGTCGTAAAGTTCCTGCTGCTGCATTACGAGGATTAGCAAATTCAGGCTCTCCATTTTCTTGACGAGCTTGGTTAACCTGGTCAAAAGAAGCGCGTGGCATATAACATTCCCCACGAACCGTGATATCTAGTTCTTCTGGCAAAGTCAAAGGAATGTCCTTAACACGCTTGAGGTTTTCCGTGATATTCTCCCCAATAGAACCATCTCCACGCGTTGCCCCAGCAACGAAAATCCCCTTTTCATAAGTCAGCGAGATAGACAAGCCATCGATTTTCAGCTCACAAATATAGGTCGGATGAGCCACTTCCTTACGAACACGCGCATCAAAAGCTTCAAGCTCCTCACGTGAAAAAGCATCCTGCAAACTATAAAGAGGATACTGATGACTGTATTTTTCAAAACCATCTAAAACCTTGCCACCAACACGATGGGTCGGACTGTCTGCTAACACTTGCTTTGGATATGCAGTTTCTAACTCGACCAACTCACGGTAAAGACGGTCATACTCACTGTCTGAAACCGAGGGATTATCGCTGGTATAGTACTCAGTCGCATAGCGATTGAGCAAGGCGACTAACTCATTCATTCTTTTATTCATAAAACCATTTTACCACAAAGTAAGCCCTCCTCACAAACGAGAAGGGCGAAAAAACACTTAGATTGGAATTATTTTTGAAGTCCAAGCAAACTTATGTCTCTTTTTCAAAATGAGTTCGAACATATCCGAGAGCTAAGAAAGATAAGGCTACAACTCCAAGTCCAATAATCAAGAAAGAATAAAGATGTACACTTGGAAGCAAGGTCATTAAACCTGTTGCAATAGGCATAAATAATATAGCTAAGGTATAAATCGAACTGAGAACTCTACCAAGATATTCACCTTCAACCTTAGTTTGTACCTGAGTAAAAAAGTGAATATTAAAAATCGTCATAAATAATTCACAAATGAAATTTCCTGAAAAAGCAAGATAGGAGGGGAGGGTAAATCCCATTATCATCACTCCAAGTCCAGTCAGTGCCAATAAAAATAAAAGCATTTCCATACTAGCTTTAATCTTACTAGCTAACAACGCCCCAACAATAGATCCGATAGCACCCATTGTCAAAATAGTGGCATAGGCACCTTGTACTCCATAGAGCTGATTTGAAAAGGGAAGGAGGTAATTAAAAGCTGCAAAGAAAAAATTGACACTTGAAGCCATGACTAACAAAAAGAAGATTTCCTTTTGTTTTACAATATAGTGAACCCCCTCCTTGATATCAGAAAAAATAACTCTGAATGTAAGTTTCTTCTCCCCCAAAGCCTTCTCTTCTTTCTTTGGAAGTAAAGCTACCAATCCAAAAGCGAGAAAAAAACTAAGAGCATCTAATACCAAGGTAATGCGAAGACTTGCAAATTGTAAAACCAGAAAAGAAAGTACAGGAGAACTCACACTGACAACCTGCAAGACCAACTCCAAACGAGAATTATAGAGGACCAGTTCATCCTTCTCTACCAATTCTGTGATAATGGCCTTATTTGCAGGTCTAGAAAAGGCAAAAGCAATAGCTTGCACAATATTAGCAACAATCAAAGCTCCAATCATCCAGCTGTCATTCCTTATGAAAGAAATAGCCAGACAAAGAATCCCACAAACAAGGTCTGTCGTCATTAAAATCCTACGACGAGAAAATCGGTCTGAAATAACTCCACCAAAGGGATTTACGAGAATAGATGTGACGAGTTCAGAAATCTGATACATTCCTAAAACTGTCTGTCCGATAGTCCCCACGGAAGCCAACCAGACACTATTCCCATAATCATAGAGCATATTACCTATCTTGTTAACAGCTCCACGGCTAATCAACTGTACTGCATAGCGATTCATATAAAAACTCCTCTCAAATTTTGAAACTATTGTATCAAAACTGAAAGGAGCTTTTTATTTTTCCCTTATTTGGGAAAATTAATCTTTGACAAATTTTTCGTAGTGTTCCTGATAGTAGGCTACTTGCTCTGGAAGACCTAGCACGTCAAAAATATGCATTGCCTCTTGCATTTGGCTACAACCTTCTTTACACTGTCCCTTTTGATACAAGGCAAAGCCTTTTAAATAATGAAAAATATTACGCTCATAAAGCTTAATACCTTTACCAATAATCTTCTCTGTATAAGTCTCAAAATAGCTTGCATTATCAAAAGAAGCATGCTCTAAACAATGCTGGTAACAATTGAGCGCCAAAATCAACACTAATCTCTTATGGCGACCAATCTCTTGGTAAAATTCCTCCCTCTCCATAACTTCTCTACCAATCCGAGTGACATAGTCCACATCGTAGAAACTATAGAGGTTCCCGAAAAGAATCAACTCATACATGGTCCATTCTTCTGTTTTGAAGAGATAATCTGCTACCTTATCCAAATCATCCTGCTTCATATCATAAGTCGCATCTCTTTGACAAATCAGACCTTGTAGCAAAATCCAGTTCAGCTCAAAATAAAGAGGATTGATCGAACTCTTAGCCTTTTCAAGTTGTTCTCTTTGAAGCTTTTGAAAACCTGCAATATCATTTGAATAGTAAAGAGGCACAATTTGTCCCATCATGGCAACATGTTCATGATTGTGAAAATTCCTTGCCTTGTCCATGAAATTTTCGATTGTGACATGAATGTTATCCAAAATCTCAAAAAAACGTGAGACTGCTAGGTCAGACTCCCCAAGCTCAAAGCGAGATAACTGAGAAGTTGAACAGGACTCCCCTGCCGCCTCCTTTAAAGAATAATTTCCACTTGTCCGAAATTCACGAAATACTTTCCCAAGATGTTCCATCTTTACACCTGCTCTGATAATTCTTCCCACTCAAGCATAGCTTCTTCCTGACGATGACTGATTTTGTCCAGCTCAGCCTGCAATTCCATGAGTTTTTCGGCATCGTTTGTTTCCAACATTTGTTCAGAAATGGCTTGGCTTTGACTTTCTAACTCTTCGATTTCAGCTTCTAGACTTTCAATTTGTCGCATGAGTTTGCGAACTTCTTTTTGACTTTCTTTTTGGGCTTGATAGTCATTAACTGGGCTTGCTTCTTTTGCTTGATTGCTAGTTGAAGCTTCCTCACTTTGAATCATTTCTACTTCTGCTTTCTTCTCAACATAGTAGTCATAATCTCCCAAGTAAAGAGTCGAGCCATTCTCAGACAATTCTAGAACATGGGTAGCCACACGATTGATAAAGTAACGGTCATGGCTGACGAATAGAAGAGTTCCATCGAAGTCAATCAAGGCATTTTCTAGCACTTCCTTGCTATCAATATCCAAGTGGTTGGTTGGCTCATCAAGGATCAGGAAGTTGTTGTTTTCCATAGACAATTTAGCCAAAAGCAAACGAGCTTTTTCGCCACCAGACAGCATGCCAACTGATTTTTTGACATCATCTCCTGAGAAAAGGAAGGCACCTAGACGGTTACGGATTTCAACTTCTGGTGTCAGTTTAAAATCATTCCAAAGTTCATCAAGTACCGTATTACTTGGTGTCAGCTTGCTTTGGGTTTGGTCATAGTAACCAACCTCAACATTAGCGCCAAAGCGCTTCTCACCCTTGATAAAAGGAATCTGATCCACGATTGATTTGATAAAGGTTGACTTGCCGATACCATTTGGACCAACGATAGCGACAGCATTCATCTTACGAAGGTCTAAGTTGATAGGCTCTGACAGTACTTCCTCATCATAGCCAATAGTTGCATTTTCAACAGTCAAAACAACATTGCCCGACAGTTTCTCAGACTGGAAGGTCATATTGGCTGATTTCTTGCCAGCTTCCGGCTTGTCCAAACGTTCCATTTTTTCCAGTTGTTTACGGCGAGATTGGGCACGTTTGGTCGTTGAAGCTCGGACTAGATTGCGGTTGACAAAGTCTTCCAGAGCTGCAATTTCCTTTTGTTGCTTTTCATAGTTTTTTGCCTCAGTAGCTAGCTTTTGCTCCTTTAACTCAACAAAACGAGAGTAATTCCCCACATAACGATCCAAGGAATGCTTGGTCAAATCTAGCGTAATTGTTGCAACTTTGTCCAAGAAATAACGGTCGTGGCTGACAATAATGAGAGCACCGCTATAGTTTACTAGGTAATTCTCTAGCCAGGCTATAGTTTCAATATCTAAGTGGTTGGTTGGCTCGTCCAAGACCAAGAGATTTGGCTTTTCAAGGAGCATTTTAGCAAGTGCCAAACGAGTATTTTGACCACCCGAAAGCTCAGCAATTTTCATCTGCCACATAGACTCGTCAAACTTGAATCCATTCAAAATCGCTCGGATATCAGCTTCATAAGTGAAACCACCTGCTTGGCGAAAATTCTCAGATAAGCGATCGTAATCTGACATCAGTTTATCCAAATCCTCACCAGACTTTTCACCCATCTCCAACTCCATCTGACGCAGTTGTTTCTCAGTCCGACGTAAGTCATCAAAGACATGAAGCATTTCATCGTAGATGGTATTTTCAGACTCAAAACGGCTATCTTGGGCTAGGTAAGATAGAGAAATATCTTTTTTCTTATTGATTTCTCCACTAGTTGGCTCCTCTTCTCCAACTAAAATCTTCAAAAGAGTAGACTTCCCGGCACCATTTTTCCCAACAAGGGCAATCCGATCTCGTTCATCAACTTGTAGGTTAATATTATCAAAAAGAACCTCTCCTGCAAAAGAACGTTCAATTTTATTAGCTTGTAAAATAATCATACAAGTAGTATAGCATGTTTCCCTAAGGCATTCAAGACTTGATAAACCGGCATATGTCACTACTTTTCTGAAAATTATGCTACCGTTTTACTAAAACGCTAAAAAGTGCTATAATGTGAACGGTTAAAACAATTTACAAAAAGGAGAATTTCAATGTCTTACCAAGAAAATTACCAGAAATGGGTTGATTTTGCAGAGCTTCCTGATTACCTTCGTCAAGATTTGGAAAATATGGATGAAAAAACGAAGGAAGATGCCTTCTATACAAATCTTGAATTTGGTACTGCAGGTATGCGTGGCTTGATTGGTGCTGGTACAAACCGCATCAACATCTATGTTGTTCGTCAAGCTACTGAAGGATTGGCTCGTTTGATTGAGTCTAAAGGTGGAAACGAAAAAGAACGTGGTGTAGCAATCGCCTACGATAGCCGTCACTTCTCACCAGAGTTTGCCTTTGAATCTGCGGCAGTTCTTGCTAAACACGGTATCAAATCTTATGTATTTGAAAGCCTTCGTCCAACTCCAGAACTATCATTTGCAGTTCGTCACCTCAACTGTTTCGCGGGTATCATGGTCACAGCCAGTCACAACCCTGCACCATTTAACGGATACAAGGTTTACGGTGAAGACGGTGGACAAATGCCTCCACACGACGCGGACGCTTTGACTACTTATATCCGTGCAATCGAAAACCCATTTGCAGTTGAAGTTGCTGATGTGGAAGCTGAAAAAGCTTCTGGTTTAATTGAAGTCATCGGCGAAGCTGTCGATGTTGAATACCTTAAAGAGGTTAAGGACGTAAACATCAACCCAGCCTTGATTGAAGAATTTGGTAAAGACATGAAGATTGTCTACACACCACTTCATGGTACTGGTGAAATGTTGGCTCGTCGTGCTCTTGCCCAAGCAGGATTTGACTCTGTTCAAGTCGTTGAAGCGCAAGCAACTGCCGATCCTGACTTCTCAACTGTAAAATCTCCAAACCCAGAAAGCCAAGCAGCCTTTGCCCTTGCTGAAGAACTTGGTCGTCAAGTTGGTGCAGATGTTCTTGTGGCAACTGACCCTGATGCTGACCGTGTGGGTGTTGAAGTTCTTCAAAAAGATGGTAGCTACCTCAACCTTTCAGGTAACCAAATCGGTGCTATCATGGCTAAATACATCTTGGAAGCCCACAAAAACGCTGGAACTCTTCCTGAAAATGCAGCCCTATGTAAATCTATCGTATCAACTGACTTGGTAACGAAGATTGCTGAAAGCTACGGCGCAACTATGTTCAACGTCTTGACTGGTTTCAAATTTATCGCTGAAAAAATCCAAGAATTCGAAGAAAAACACAATCACACATACATGATGGGATTTGAAGAAAGCTTCGGTTACTTGATTAAACCATTCGTACGTGATAAAGATGCTATCCAAGCCGTTCTTGTAGTTGCTGAACTCGCTGCCTACTACCGTTCACGCGGTTTGACACTTGCTGACGGTATCGAAGAAATCTACAAAGAATACGGCTACTACGCTGAAAAGACTATCTCTGTTACTCTTTCTGGTGTTGATGGTGCTGAACAAATCAAAGCCATCATGGCTAAATTCCGTGACAATGGTCCGAAAGAATGGAATGCAACAGCTATCACTGTCGTAGAAGACTTCAAAGCTCAAACAGCTACTGCTGCTGACGGCACTGTTACAAACTTGACAACTCCTCCAAGTGATGTGTTGAAATACACACTTGCTGACGGTTCATGGATTGCCGTTCGCCCTTCAGGAACAGAACCAAAAATCAAGTTCTACATTGCAGTTGTAGGTGAAACCAACGAAGAATCACAAGCTAAAATTGCTAACATCGAAGCAGAAATCAATGCTTTTGTAAAATAAAGCCCTATAAAAGATGAGACCAACCAATCTCATCTTTTTTTCGTATCAAATCTAAGCAATTTTAGAAACTTTATGGCATACTAGACATATCAATGAAAGCGAGGTAATCTCATGGAACAATTTTTAGATAATATCAAAGACCTTGAAGTCACTACAGTTGCGCGTGCGCAAGAAGCTCTTGATAAGAAAGAAACTGCAACCTTCTTTATCGGTCGCAAAACTTGCCCTTACTGCCGTAAATTTGCAGGTACTTTAGCAGGTGTCGTAGCTGAAACCAAAGCTCACATCTACTTCATCAACAGTGAAGAACCAAGCCAACTCAATGAGTTACAAGCATTCCGCTCACGCTACGGAATCCCAACTGTACCAGGATTTGTTCACATTGCAGATGGACAAATCAACGTCCGTTGTGACTCTTCAATGTCAGCACAAGAAATCAAAGAATTTGCAGGATTGTAAAAAAGTCACTCGTATGAGTGGCTTTTTTCATATTTTCTATAGGGAAGGTATGATTTCCATCACTTTAACCATTGATTTCATTATATATAGGTTTAGTTGCACCTGTCTAGAATAGTAATAATTTCCTCCATTTACATAGAGTTCGGCTCCATGGAAAATGGAAATGGGGTGAATATAACTATAAGTCTTTCCAGTGGTATTGCCAAGCAAGGGAGCAACAGTCTCACGAGAGTACTGTTTGGCCAGAGCCAAGGTGTTTTCCTTACCATTTTGGGCGATAAAATCGATATAGGCAGGTCCAAAATTATAGGCTTGAACAGCCGTCCAGGCATCAACACCCTTCTTCTGAGCCAGATAGAGATTATCTGTCAGAGTTTGAACGCCTTGCCGAATGCTAGAGGCATTATCATTGATGGTGTTGGTGGAACCACTTGCAGACTCACTAGACTGCATAACATCGCCTTCTTTTCCTTTTGTTTCGGTATAAATCATAGCGAGCACAAGCTCTTCGTTTGCTGGGGTGTCTTTTTCACTCAAGATTTCTCGTACCATGGGTTGATAGGTCATGACTTGCTTGACATCTTGGTTAACGCGATAAGCTTTATAGCCAGCAAAAAGGAAGACTGCTAGTACAAGCACTCTTCGAATTCGTTTAAACATTATTTACTTTGGATATCCTCGATATTTTTGATTAAGATAGAGTAGGTTCCATTATCATTTTGGATAAACTCAACAGACTCGGCGTCTTGATAGACGTTATTGGGAACGATGAGCTCAATTCCATTTGACAAGGAGAGTTTTTGGTTTTCAAATTTTTTAAGCTGGCGACTGGCATCAATTTCATCAAATTGAACTGGTTCTGGTACGGCTTCTTTGACTTGGTCAATAAAGCTCAAACGAGCAGTCAGATTGTTATCAAAAAGGTCGTTAGCCAATTTCTCAGGCGACAATCCATTGCTTTCTTCCAGATTGTTAAAAATCGCTGATTTGACCTTAGATTGAAATTGAAAATCATCTGTATTAAAAGTCTCAGCAATTCGCTGTGCCGTTTTTTCTAGTTCTTTGATAGATTTTTTAGGAGAAATCTTAGGAGCGACAGCAAGAAGATTTTCTGAAAAATAGTTCAAGAAAGCCCCATTGTACTTGATACGTTTTTCAATCAGATGGTACTTGCGACTCTGAAGATTGACCACCAAGGCTTCGTCAGCACCCGTTCCAAATCCAGGCAGGTTATTCTGAGTCAGCTTGATTGGATTATCAACTTCTCCACCGAGGTGGGTCAAGGTCTCCCGCAGAGCAATTCGTAAGAAAGCAAAATGTTCCACGCCTTCTTTAGAAAATTGCACAAAAATCAAGTCATTGGTCTTGAGATTTTCAGAAATACTGAACTCTTCTTTCCAGAGATTAGCAAGCTTTACTGATGTCTCCAACAAATCGTCAGTGATGTGATTGAAGAAGGGATTTTCTTCTTCGAAAATCCCAGTCTTGGCTTCATCTGAATACACACGTTCAATTTTTTTACGCAGGTATTCTTCGATTTTTGGAGTAATATTGAGAAACTTATCCGCTAGGAACAGCTCGGTATCATCCGGACTGAACTGGTGAATAATGGCTTTCTTAATATAAATGTCCATAAAAGTTTTAGTCCTCGTATAATGGGAAGGCATCTGTCAATGATTTGACTTCACTTCTCACTTCTTCTAAGACAGCTTCATTTTCTGCATTCTTGAGAGTTTTAATGATGAGTTCAGCCACTTTGCGACTTTCTTCTTCACCAAATCCACGCGCAGTAATGGCTGCAGATCCGATACGAATCCCACTTGTCTTGAATGGTGACAAGGTTTCGTAAGGAATTGAGTTTTTATTTAGGGTAATATTGACTTCATCCAGCAAGTTTTGAGCAACTTTTCCGTTTTCTACAACCTTAGTCACATCCACTAGGAAGAGATGGTTTTCAGTCCCGCCAGAAATAATACGGAAATCAGGGTCTTGCAAGAAGACATCTGCCATAGCCTTGCTGTTCTTGATAACATTAGCAGCATATTCCTTGAAGGCTGGATCCAAAACTTCTTTGAAGGAAACAGCTTTAGCCGCCACAACGTGCTCCAAAGGACCACCCTGAATACCAGGGAAAATAGCTGAATTGATTTTCTTAGCTAAGTCTTCATCATTGGTCAAAATCAAACCACCACGTGGTCCACGAAGGGTTTTGTGGGTCGTTGTTGTAGTGATATGAGCGTATGGCACTGGACTTGGGTGAAGACCAGCCGCAACCAAACCAGCTATATGGGCCATATCAACCATGAGCTTAGCACCAACGGCATCTGCAATTTCACGGAATTTTGAAAAGTCGATAATTTGAGAATAGGCTGAAGCACCTGCTACGATCAATTTTGGTTTTACTTCTTGGGCTTGTTTCAAGATAGCATCAAAATCCAAGAGTTCCGTTTCAGGATCTACACTATAAGAAACAAAGTTGTAGGTTTGACCTGAGAAGCTAACTGGAGCTCCGTGGGTCAAGTGTCCACCTGCTGCCAAATCCATCCCCATGACGGTATCACCTGGCTCAATCAAGGCCATGTAAGCCGCACAGTTGGCTTGGCTTCCTGAGTGTGGTTGGACATTGGCAAATTTTGCACCGAAAATTTCTTTTGCGCGTTCAATGGCTAGAGATTCTACCACGTCTACTACATCTGTTCCACCATAATAACGGCGTCCTGGGTAGCCTTCGGCATATTTATTCGTCAAGATAGACCCTTGAGCTGCCATAACAGCCTTGGAAACTACGTTTTCCGAAGCAATCAACTCGATATTGTTTTGTTGGCGTTCCTCTTCTTTGGCAATAGCATTCCAGAGATCAGCATCATATGCTTTAAAATCATCTTTGTCAAAAATCATAGGTCTTCTCCTTTTATTGTGTGACTAGTCCATTAGTTTAATTTTCTTATTAGAAAATCAAACTAAAAGATGCGAATAAACCGTTTCTGCACTTTATCACAAGTATAACCAACTTTTTCATAAAATGCATGAGCACCCAGACGATGGTCGGCAGAGTTTAAGCGGATAAACCCATAACCACGTCTTTTTGCTTCTTCTTCCAACCCTTGTAATAAGCTTTTACCAATACCTTGACCTTGCGCTTGAGGTAAAACTGCTAAGGCTAAAATATTAAATCCTGCTTTGGAATAGAGGGATTCGTAAACTTCAGCGTGGACATATCCAAGTAAGACATGACTAGCTGCATCCTCATAGCCAAGTAGGAAATGATGTGAATTCCGAGACAGTCTAGCTAGTTGACTAGCCGTGTCCTCTAGACTAAAAGAATAGCCCAAAGCCTCTTGGTTGATGTCACAAATCGCTTTCAAATCAGTTTCTCTTAAATCTCTTAGCATCTCATTCCTCCTCAAAAGAAATCTCTGGCAACCGAGCAAGAATATCTTCTCGCTTAATCGCCCCTTGGCGTAAGATTTTCACCTTGTCTCCAGACAAATCCAAAATAGTTGAGTCCTGTCCAGTTAGAAAGGAATCGTCTTCCAAACCCAAAACCTCTTGGTCAAAATCCTCTAGAATTTGAGCAAAGGTCACCCCACTTGCCTGACCTGAGATATTGGCAGACGGTCCAATCAAGGGCCCCGTCTCTCGAATCAAATCCAGCGTGATAGGATGACTGGGCATCCGAAATCCCACCGTTGCAAGGCCAGAATTAACCCAATAGGGAACTTGGTCATTGGCTTCAAGGATAATGGTCAAGGGACCTGGTAAAAAGGTCTCTACAAGTTTTTGAAGATAAATTGGCTGATTCTTTGAAAAGTGCAAGATATCCTCTAAAGAGGCAATATTGAGATTGAGTGCCTTGTCTCTGGGACGACGTTTGAGTTGGTAAACATGGTCAACTGCTTTTTCATCTAAAGCCTTAGCAAAAAGACCGTAAACTGTCTCTGTAGGTAGAACGACAGCTCCACCATTTTCCAACTCTTGTCTAATCCTGTCCATCATCAACTACAACCATCCTATCTTGACTAAACTGGTCCTTGAGTGTTCGAACTCTTTTTTCAGGAAGATGTTTCCTAAAAAGATCAGGAACACTTTGACCTTGCTTGTATCCAATTTCAAGGTAAATCTTACCACCATCTTTGAGATAGTCTTTTGCATCTTCCGCAATTCTACGGTAAATAGCTAGGCCATCCTCGTCTGCAAAGAGAGCTAGATGAGGCTCCGAATGCAAGACATTCAAGCCGACCTCTGACTCATCTTCACGAGAGATATAGGGTGGATTGGAAACAATTATATCATATTTTTCAGAAATTTCTGTAAAACAGTCAGATTTTTTTAAAAATATTTGAAGATTTTGATTTTTAGCATTTTCGTTAGCTACATCTAAAGCATTTTGGGAAAAATCTGCTGCCGTCACTGACCAATTTGGTCTGTTTTTTGCCAAGGCAAGAGCAATAGCTCCACTACCTGTACCTAAATCCAAAACTGATAGATTCATCTCAGGATTTTCAGCCAGGATAAGCTCCACCAACTCCTCTGTTTCTGGACGAGGGATCAATACTCGATCATCAACTTTTAACTGCATTCCATAAAAATCTGCCTGTCCAATGATGTACTGTGCCGGTTTATGAGCTGCTAACTGTTGGAAAATTCCTTTTACAAATACTTCTTCCTCTTCCGTCACTTCCTGCTGGAGGGCAAAAACAAAGTCCGTAAAAGATAGATTTTTCAGGCTACGATAGACAAAAGAGAGGCTTTCAGCTTCCTCTCCTTGTCTTATCAACTCTTCTTCAAAATCTGAAAATAATTGAGCTAATTTCATTATTTGTTTAATTCTTCTAATTTTTGTGTTTGGTCATAGAGCACCAAGGCATCAACAACTTCGTCCAATTTACCAGACAAAATCGTATCTAGTTTTTGGAGAGTCAAACCGATACGGTGGTCTGTGACACGGTTTTGTGGGAAGTTATAAGTACGAATCCGTTCTGAACGGTCACCAGTACCAATCGTTGACTTACGCTCAGCGTCTTGTTCATCTTGTGCAATTTGTGCGAAGTGGTCAGCAACACGCGCACGGATAATTTTCATGGCTTTCTCACGGTTTTTCTGCTGGGTACGTTCTTCCTGCATCTCAACCTTGATATTGGTTGGCAAGTGAACGATACGAACGGCAGTCGCAACCTTATTGACGTTCTGTCCACCAGCACCTGATGCATGGTAGATGTCGACACGAAGGTCTTTTGGATCAATATCGTATTCTACTTCTTCGACTTCAGGCATGACAAGAACTGTTGCTGTCGAAGTATGTACACGGCCTTGGCTTTCTGTCACAGGGACACGTTGCACACGATGAGCACCAGATTCGTACTTGAGTTTTGAGTATACGGACTGACCTGAAACCATGGCAACAACTTCTTTAAAACCACCGACACCGTTCATAGAAGCTTCCATGACTTCAAAGCGCCAGCCTTGGGCTTCTGCATACTTTTGGTACATAGTTAGAAGGTCTCCGGCGAAAAGTGCCGCTTCGTCACCACCAGCCGCTCCACGAATTTCAAGGATGATATTCTTGTCATCGTTTGGATCCTTTGGAAGGAGCAAGATTTTCAGTTTTTCTTCGTATTCTTCTTTTTCATCCTTGGCATCTTTGAGTTCTTGCTTGGCCATTTCTTCCAAGTCAGCATCTCCACCTGATTCCTTAATCATTTCTTCAGCGTCAACAATGTTTTGAAGGACTTGTTTGTATTCTCGGTAGGCTGTTACTGTGTCACGAGTTGAAGCCTCTTCTTTTGAAAGCTCCATGAAACGCTTGGTGTCTGAGACGACATCTGGGTCACTCAGCAACTCTCCTAATTCTTCATAACGGTCTTCTACAGCTTGTAGTTGATCATAGATGTTCATTTTTCTTCATTCTCCTTATTGATTTCAGGGGCAAAATAATGTTTACGACAAACTGAGATATAGGTTTCATTACCACCAATCTGGATCTGCTCACCATCATAGACTGGCAGTCCATCCTGTGTACGCAAAACCATAGTTGCCTTTTTCTTACAATACTGACAGATGGTCTTGATTTCGTCAATCTTGTCTGCTAAGAGCAAGAGATACTTGGAACCTTCGAACAGTTCATTTCGAAAATCATTTTTCAAACCAAAAGCCATGACGGGTATATCTAACTCGTCCACAACACGAGCTAGGTCATAAACATGATGACGTTTGAGAAACTGGGCTTCATCAACCAACACACAGTAAGGTTTTTCTGATAGGTCTCGGATATAGCCGAAGATATCAGTTGTTTCCTCAATCGCAATGGCAGGGCGTTTCATGCCAATACGACTCGACACATAGCCAACACCGTCACGAGTATCAAGAGCTGAGGTCATAATCACAACACCTTTTCCTTGCTCCTCGTAGTTATAGGCCACCTTAAGAATCTCGATTGTCTTTCCAGAGTTCATGGTCCCATAACGATAATACAACTGTGCCATGTTTCTTGCTTCACATCCATTTCTAAATTTTTGCTACATTCTAGTATATCATAATTTTCTTAAGCTTTAAACGGCAAAATGTGGTAAAATAGAAGAAATCAAAACTAGTGGAGGAAGCTATTATGCCATTTGTACGCATTGATTTATTTGAAGGACGCACGCTCGAGCAAAAGAAGGCTCTTGCTAAGGAAGTAACGGAAGCTGTTGTCCGTAACACTGGAGCCCCTCAATCAGCTGTTCATGTCATCATCAACGACATGCCGGAAGGAACTTACTTCCCACAAGGGGAAATGCGCACCAAATAAGCTAGCTTAAGCAGAATTGCTTAGGCTTTTTTCAATCTCCAAGTAGCATCCATTGAAGAAATAGTTCAAATTTGTTACAATTTGAAAAGAGACTTGGAAAAATTTCCAAGAAAAGAGCTATTTATTAAAGGAAATATTATGATTACACGTGAATTTGATACCATCGCTGCCATCTCTACTCCACTAGGCGAAGGGGCTATTGGTATTGTCCGCCTGAGCGGAACAGATAGTTTTGCGATTGCGCAAAAGATTTTTAAAGGAAAAGACTTGAGTCAGGTTGCTAGCCATACCCTTAACTACGGTCACATCGTTGACCCTCAGACAGGTAAAGTCATGGACGAGGTTATGGTTGGGGCTATGAAGTCTCCAAAAACCTTCACTCGTGAGGATATTATCGAGATTAACACCCACGGTGGGATTGCGGTGACCAATGAAATTCTCCAACTAGCTATCCGTGAAGGAGCTCGGTTGGCAGAACCTGGTGAATTTACCAAACGTGCCTTTCTAAACGGTCGAGTAGATTTGACACAGGCGGAGGCGGTGATGGATATCATCCGCGCCAAGACAGACAAGGCCATGAATATTGCAGTCAAACAATTAGATGGTTCCCTTTCTGATCTTATCAATAATACCCGTCAAGAAATCCTCAATACACTTGCCCAAGTCGAGGTCAATATTGATTATCCTGAGTACGACGATGTTGAGGAAGCCACTACTGCTGTTGTCCGTGAAAAGACAATGGAGTTTGAACAATTACTAACCAATCTCCTTAGAACAGCCCGTCGCGGTAAAATCCTTCGTGAAGGAATTTCCACAGCCATCATCGGTCGTCCCAACGTTGGAAAATCTAGCCTTCTCAACAACCTCTTGCGTGAGGACAAAGCTATCGTGACTGATATCGCTGGTACCACACGTGATGTCATCGAAGAATACGTCAACATCAATGGTGTACCACTTAAGTTGATTGACACAGCTGGTATCCGTGAAACGGATGACATCGTCGAACAAATTGGAGTTAAGCGTTCGAAAAAAGCTCTTAAGGAAGCTGACTTGGTTTTACTAGTGCTAAATGCTAGTGAACCACTGACTGCTCAAGACAGACAACTCTTAGAAATCAGTCAGGATACCAACCGAATTATTCTACTTAATAAAACCGACCTGCCTGAAGCGATTGAAACTTCAGAACTACCTGAAGATATCATCCGTATTTCCGTCCTAAAAAACCAAAACATCGATAAGATTGAAGAGCGCATTAACAACCTCTTCTTTGAAAATGCAGGTCTTGTAGAGCAAGATGCTACCTACCTATCCAACGCCCGTCACATTTCCCTGATTAAAAAAGCAGTTGAAAGCCTACAAGCCGTTAATGAAGGACTTGAACTGGGGATGCCAGTTGATTTACTTCAAGTTGATCTGACTCGTACCTGGGAAATTCTCGGTGAAATTACTGGGGATGCTGCTCCTGACGAACTCATTACACAACTCTTTAGCCAGTTCTGTTTAGGAAAATAAAAAAAATCCATGATCCCTTCGGTCATGGATTTTTTCTTTGTTAATAATCTGGTCTTAAGACACCTGTTACGGTTGCCTTAGTTGCTTCGTAGTCACCATCTACAACAACCTTAATAATGCGTTTGGCATCTTCTTCTGGTGCTGGAACAAGAGGTAGACGAGTTGGGCCAGCTTCAAATCCCATATAGTTAAGAACTGCCTTAACTGGAGCAGGACTTGGATAAGAGAAGAGGGCATTAACCTTAGGAATGAATTTACGTTGAATCGCTGCGGCTTTCTTCATATCGCTTTCTGCAATGGCAGTAAACATCTCGTGCATTTCATCCCCATTTGTATGAGAGGCAACAGAAATAACCCCGTCCGCACCAAGGTTCATGGCATGGAAAGCATCTCCATCCTCACCTGTATAAATCAAGAATTCTTCTGGCTTGTGCTCAATCAAGTAAGCCATATTAGCCAAGCTAGTACATTCTTTAACACCAATAATATTTGGATGATCAGCTAAACGAAGCATGGTTTCTGGAGTTAATTCGACAACCACACGACCTGGAATGTTATAGATAATAATAGGTAAGTCAGAAGCATCTGCAATGGCCTTAAAATGCTGATACATTCCTTCTTGAGAAGGTTTGTTGTAGTAAGGTACAATAGCAAGCCCAGCAGCAAAACCGCCAAATTCCGCGACTTCTTTGACAAACTCAATAGAGTCACGCGTATCATTGGTACCCACACCCGCAATCAAAGGAACACGTCCATTGACAACTTTTTGTACAGCCGCAAAGAGCTCCAACTCTTCATCGTGAGTCAATGTCGGACTCTCAGCAGTGGTACCTGCGAGAAGAATTCCATCCGTATGATGCGCCAACAGATGCTCAATCAAGGCTGGAATGGCATCAAAGTTGATGGAACCATCCTCGTGGAAGGGAGTAATAAAGGCTGTGATGATTTTACACTCTTTTAAATCCTGATAAGACATGAGAAACACCTCTCTATTTCAAAGAAGGAGTTCAACTGAACTCCTAAACGATATGACTATTTTAATTCAAATTTCAATTCAGTAGTTGGACGAACCAAGCCACGTTCATGAAGAGTTTCAGCAATCTGAACTGAATTCCAAGCAGCACCTTTGAGAAGGTTGTCTGAAACAACCCACATGTGGATTCCTTTTTCAGCATCCAAGTCTTTACGGATACGACCAACAAAGGTATCACGTGAACCCACAGCATTAATGGCTTGAGGATAAATTTGATGAGCCACATCATCTTCAAGAACAGCACCCGGGAAGGCTGCGATAGCTGCTTTTACTTCTTCGATTGGAGCCACTTCTTTTGTTTCGATGTAAACAGACTCAGAGTGAGCTGACAAGACTGGAATACGCACACATGTTGCAGATACTGCAATGCTATCATCTTCCATGATTTTCTTAGTTTCCTTAGTCATCTTCATCTCTTCGTAAGTGTAATCATTGTCAGTGAAGACATCGATTTGTGGAAGAGCATTGAAGGCGATAGGATAATGTTTCTTGTCACCGCCTGAAGGCAAGATTTCAGCATGCAAATCACGTGGAGTTACACCATCATTCAAAACTTCACGAAGTTCACGTTGTGTCTCAAGAATTGCTCCCATACCAGCACCTGAAACTGCTTGGTAAGTTGAAACAATGATACGGTCCAATCCCCATTTTTGGCGAACTGGCTCAAGAGCCACCATCATTTGAATTGTTGAACAGTTAGGGCAGGCAATGATACCGTTGTGGGCATCAAGTGCATGAGCATTGACCTCTGGAACAACCAAAGGAACATCTGGGTTTTGACGGAAGTAAGATGTATTATCTACTACTACCGCTCCAGCTTTAACTGCGTATGGTGCATATTTAGCTGATGTAGAACCACCTGCTGAAAAGAGAGCAATATCAACTCCTTCAAAAGCTGTTTCAGTCGTTTCTTCAATCGTAATATCTTGACCTTTAAATTTCAAAATCTTGCCTGCTGAACGTGCAGAAGCAAGTAAACGAATTTTATCGATTGGAAGTGTTGATTCTTCCAACATTTTTATCATCTGAGCTCCGACAGCACCTGTCGAGCCGACTACAGCAACTGTATATCCCATAAATAACCTCTTTCGGAATTTTCTAAAAATTTCTATAATAGAAGTATTATACTACTTTTTCCATGAATTGCAAAGCTTTTTCATCATTTTTTAGAAAATAAAAATCCCCAGTCGTTAGACTAGGGACTAAGAGGCATCTTCATGTGATGAGCAGGTTCACACAACTCATCAAGGTCCGCTCCTGCGTTATGACCTCCTTATGCTCAATAGTAGTCCGAAGACTACCTATCGACTCATCGCATCTACTATTCTACTAGATAGGAATTTTTTTGTCAATAATAAATTATTTAAAAACCTCTTTTGGAAAGAGGTTAAATTATTATTGATGAACAGCTTGAGCTGCTGTGATGAGGGTCAACTTATAAACATCATCAGCATTACATCCACGAGATAGGTCGTTAACTGGCTTATTCAAACCTTGTAGAACAGGCCCAACAGCCGCAAAACCACCAAGACGTTCTGCCATCTTGTAGCCAATATTTCCTGCCTCGATACCTGGGAAGATGAAGACATTTGCTTGACCAGCTACTGTACTTCCAGGAGCTTTCAAAGCTGCAGTTTCAGGAACAAAGGCTGCATCAAATTGTAACTCACCATCGATTTCAAGGTCAGGACGCAAGTCGTGAGCAATTTTAGTTGCTTCTACAACCTTATCAACGCTTTCACCAAAACCTGAACCCTTAGTAGAATAACTTAGCATAGCAATTTTAGGCTCGATGCCAAACATCTTAGCTGTAATTGCTGAGTTGATTGCAATTTCAGCCAAAGCTTCCGCGTCTGGATTGATATTGATGGCACAGTCCCCAAAGAGGTAACGTTCTGTACCACGAACCATGAGGAAGGCACCTGAAGTACGAGTTACATTTGGACGAGTTTTGATGATTTGAAGGGCTGGGCGAACTGTTGAAGCAGTTGAGTGAATCGCTCCTGACACCATTCCATCAACCAAGCCCAAGTAAACCAACATAACACCAAAATAGTTGACATCTTCAACCAAAACCTTGCGTGCATCTTCTTCAGACATTTTGCCCTTGCGACGTTCTACCAAGGCAGCAACCATTTCTTCAAATTTATCGTAGTGTTGAGGGTCGATGACTTCATAACCGTCCTCAATACCTTCGATTTCAAGATAAATTTTAATTTTTTCAGGATTTCCAAGCAAAACAGGAATTACTTCTGTTTCTTTTACCAGGCGTTTAGTCGCTTGAAGAATACGAGGTTCTTCCCCTTCAGGGAGAACGATACGAGCATTTTTACCAACCAAGTTGGCTTTGAGACTTTCAAAAACTTCCATGAGTTTTCTCCTTTAAGATAATAATTATACTCTGAAACAGTTTTTATAGAGTATTAGTTGATAACTGGGTAATAAGGTTACTAAAATCATCCGGCAAGGGACTTTCTAACTGCAAGTCTTGCTCTAAAAATGGATGATAAAAAGATAGGTAATGGCAATGAAGGGCTTGGCGCTGAATTCCATCGTCTAGACTACCACCGTACAAGTCATCTCCCAACAAAGGAAAACCGATATGAGAAAAATGGACTCGGATTTGGTGGGTTCGCCCAGTGTGCAAGCGAATATCGACCAAGTGAATATTTCCATAAGAAGCTACAATCTTGTAAGAAGTATGAGCATATTTTCCACCTTTAGCTACACGTCTGGTAATAATTGAGTCTTCATCACGCGCAATCGGGGCAATAATTTCCCCCTCTGACTCCAAGTATCCATCACCTTTAACCAAAGCAAAGTAGCGTTTTTGAATGGACTTCTTCTGCAACTGCTTGTCTAATCGTGCATGGGCATAGCCGTGCTTGGCAAAGAGCATCAAGCCAGAAGTGTCCCTATCAAGTCTTGTCACAATGTGAACCTGCTGATTTTCATAGTCTTGCTTGACGTAGTAACCCTTGATAAAATTAGCGATGGTATTGGAGTGATTGACACTAGGAATAGAAGCCACTCCATAGGGTTTATTCAAGACTAGAAAATGGTCATCCTCATAGAGAATATCCAGTGGGCGCTCGATAGCTTCGAGAGTTTCAAAACCTTCCTCAGCGGGAATATCAATGGTAACTCGGTCTCCAATATCCAATAGATACGTCGCATTTTGTGGTTGATCATTGACCAGAATAGCTCCACCTCGAAACTTAATCTTGGCCAGAAGCCCCTTAGAAACCTCGTGCTTTTTCAAAAAGGTCTTGACTTTGACATGCTCATCTGCGATAAATTCAAATCTCATTCGTCCACCTCGCCGATAAAAGCGTCCTTAACACGATTCCAGAAACTGGTGTGGCTAGGTGATGCGACAAAGTGAATCTTATGATGGTCGATTTGATACTCTATTCGTTCAATATTGCGGAAGGAATAGACGCTATTGTCAACCGAAATAGTATGGTAATCGTTTCTTGTTGGAATAAGTTCAATCTTATCCTTCTTTGGAACAATAATGGACGAACCCAGCGTTCGATAAACACGATTGTTAAGGCTAGCAATTTCCGTTAATTGCAAAGCTTCAATGGTTGGGTGTAAAACAGCTCCGCCAAGTGATTTGTTATAGGCTGTACTACCAGTCGGTGTCGAAACTGTTAGCCCATCTCCACGAAAACGTTCAAAGTGGACACCGTTAATCACAACATCCGCCACCATGGTTCGATCAGACCTGCGGATACTGGCTTCATTTAGTGCTCTAAAAATCTTCACTTCACCATTTTCAAGAAAAACCTTCACATTCAGAACAGGGTAAGAGACTCTTGCTCCGGTATCTAGCTGCAAATTAGTCACTAGCTTGTCCAACTCAAAATCACGGTAGTCCGTATAGAAGCCCAAATGTCCAGTGTGAACACCGATAAAGCGTACCTTGTCAAGCTGATTTTCGTACTTATGAAAGGCCGACAAGAGCATACCATCCCCACCAATGGAGATGACAATGTCCGGATTGGTATCATTGAGTATAAACTGATTTCTCTTCAAACGATCTCGCAATTCATACAAAACCCTTTGACTCTGCGGTTTTCTATTAGCTATCAGGTCAATTCGTTTACCTGTATTCTTCATCTGTATCGTCACTGTTTCCTACACCGTCATTTAATTTTCTACTCAAAGGATCAAAAAGAGCCTGAGCTTCCTGAATATCATCTCGAATTTTACCCATTTCTTCATCCAACTGATGGGCAATTTTGGCAGTAATTTCCAGTCTCTTTTTAATTTCCTCTGGGAAATCCCCTTGGTACTTGTAGTTGAGAGAATGTTCTATCGTTGCCCAGAAATTCATGGCCAAAGTACGAATCTGAATTTCCGCCAAAATGGTCTTGGCTCCATTGATGGTATCAACTGTATATTCTACTACCACGTGATAAGAACGGTAGCCTGATGCTTTTCGATGAGTAATGTAATCTCGCTCCTGTATGATCCGCATATCCTGACGTTTGCGCAAAATCTCCACTACTTCCTTAACGTCATCTACAAACTGAACCATCACACGCAAACCAGCAATATCTTGCAAATCGTGTTCCAAGGTCGCATAAGTAATGCCACGCCGAGCCATTTTTTCCTTGATACTCTCAATTGGCTTGACTCGACCAGTCACAAACTCAATAGGAGAATGCTTATTTTGCTTACGATATTGCTTCCGAATACCACGTAGTTTAATCTTTAACTCACCAACAGCTTGAATGTAAGGATCTAGAAATTCTTCCCATTCTAAGGTCATATATTCTCCCTTGTTCTCATATTATCCTTCAAAAATATCTTTGATTTTTTCTCCAGATTCATATACAATAAATACAATGCTTATTATACCATAAATCCGCTTTCAACGATAAAGAAAAGGTAAGAAAAATGAAACATTTAGAAATTGAATTGAAAACACTCTTGAAAAAAGATGAATATGATCGTCTAAAAGACCAGTTCACAGACGTCACTCCTGTTCTTCAAAAAAATTACTACATCGACACTCCTGATTTTGAACTGCGAGAAAAGAAAGTTGCTATGCGCATTCGAACCTTTGAAGACTGGGCAGAATTGACACTCAAAGTCCCGCAAAGTGTTGGAAACATGGAATACAATCAAAAATTGCAACTAGAAGATGCTGAAAACTATTTGAGCAAGAAAGAACTTCCTCAAGGGCTAGTACTGGATGAATTGTCTAAACATGGTATCCAAACTAGTGAGTGGCAGGTGCTTGGTTGTCTAACAACGCTTCGCTATGAAATGCAAACAGCTATTGGTCTCATGGCGCTGGATGAAAGTCAGTACTTTGATATGACAGATTACGAATTAGAGCTTGAAGTTGAAAATCACGAGCAAGGGAAACAAGATTTCCAGCAATTTTTAGAGGAAAATCAGATTGCTTATCAAAAAGCTCCCTCAAAATTGATCCGATTTGTCAAAAGCATGAAAAATAGCTGAAATAATCTCTATTTTTTGGTAAAATAGAAAAGATAAAATACAAAAATCCTAGTTCATATAGGCTAGGCAGATAGGTCTAGGATTTAAAAAGTTTACAGAGGACGGTCTATAATGTCAGATAGAAAAAATATGAAACTTTTCGCACTCAACTCTAACCAAGAGATTGCACAGAAAATTGCACAAGCTGTTGGTGTCCCACTTGGAAAACTGTCATCACGTCAATTTTCAGACGGAGAAATCCAAGTGAATATCGAAGAAAGTGTCCGTGGTTATGATGTTTACATCATCCAATCAACAAGTTTCCCTGTTAACAACCACCTAATGGAATTGTTGATCATGGTTGACGCTTGTGTGCGCGCAAGTGCCCACAGTATCAACGTTGTCCTTCCATATTTTGGCTATGCACGTCAAGACCGCATTGCTTCGCCTCGTGAGCCACTTACAGCGAAACTAGTTGCCAATATGCTAGTTAAGGCTGGTGTCGATCGTATCCTTACGCTTGATTTGCATGCCGTTCAGGTTCAAGGATTCTTTGATATTCCTGTTGATAACCTCTTCACAGTGCCCCTATTTGCCAAACATTACTGCGATAAGGGCTTACTTGGCTCAGATGTTGTTGTTGTTAGCCCTAAAAATTCAGGGGTAAAACGTGCTCGTAGCTTGGCTGAGTATCTTGATGCTCCTATCGCCATTATTGACTACCCTCAAGACGATGCAACTCGCAACGAAGGTTATATCATCGGTGATGTTGAAGGTAAAAAAGCTATCTTGATTGACGATATTTTAAATACTGGACGTACCTTCTCTGAAGCTGCTAAAATCGTTGAACGTGAAGGGGCTACAGAAATTTATGCTGTTTCTAGTCATGGTCTCTTCGTCGAAGGTGCTGCTGAACTTCTTGACAATACTAATATTAAAGAAATTCTTGTGACAGATTCAGTAGCAACAAAAGAAAAAACTCCTAAAAACGTATGCTACATCACTGCTAGTGAGTTAATTGGTGATGCTATCGTCCGTATCCACGAAAGAAAACCAGTAAGCCCACTCTTTGCCTACAACAAAAAGAAATAAGGTGATTCTTTGATTTATTTGGACAATGCTGCAACGACTCCTATGTCAGCAGTTGCTATTTCAGCCATGACCAAGGTGATGCAAGAAACCCATGGAAATCCTTCTAGTATTCATGGTCATGGCCGTCAAGCTGGCAAACTCTTGCGAGAAGCCCGTCAGGAACTAGCTCAGTTACTGGGGACAAAACCTCAACATATCTTTTTCACTTCTGGTGGGACTGAAGGCAACAATACTGCCATCATTGGCTACTGCCTTCGTCATCAAGAACAAGGAAAACATATCATCACAACTGCCATTGAGCACCATGCCGTCCTTGAAACCATTGATTACTTGGTTCAACACTTTGGTTTTGAAGTAACCATTATTCAGCCAGAAAATCAAGAAATCACAGCCCAACAAATTCAAGAGGCCTTACGTGACGATACGATTTTGGTTTCTACCATGTTTGCCAATAATGAGACAGGAAACCTACTGCCCATTACTGAAATTGGCCAAATACTCAAGCAACACCCTACTGCCTATCATGTCGATGCAGTTCAAGCTATTGGCAAAATCCCCATTCACCCAGAAGAATTGGGCATTGATTTTCTCACCGCTTCTGCCCATAAATTCCATGGTCCTAAGGGAATCGGTTTTCTCTACGCATCAAGCATGGACTTTGATTCCTATCTCCATGGCGGAGACCAAGAACAGAAAAAACGTGCAGGGACTGAAAATCTAGCTGCCATCGTAGGCATGGTTGCAGCCTTAAAAGAAGACCTAGAACAACAAGAAGAACATTTTCAACATGTACAAAATTTAGAGACTGCCTTTCTTGCAGAACTAGAGGGAGTTCAGTATTACCTGAATAAAGGCGAACACCATCTCCCTTATGTTCTCAATATTGGATTTCCTGGTCAGAAAAATGATCTCTTACTCCTTCGTCTAGATTTAGCTGGAATTTCAATCTCTACTGGCTCAGCCTGCACTGCGGGCATTGTACAATCCAGCCATGTTCTTGAAGCCGTGTACGGGGCAAATTCAGAACGCTTGAAGGAATCCGTTCGTATCAGTTTGTCGCCAGAAAATACTGTTGAAGACCTACATACCCTCGCAAAAACCTTAAAAGAAATTATCGGAGGTTAGCCATATGGCATTTGAAAAAACCATTCAGTTAAAAAATTGTCGTTACGACTACACTCTTAGCCCTTCTGTTAAAAAATTCACCCTTAAGGACAACACCTTTTTTGAGACTAAGGTTGGTAACTATGAATTGACTCGCCTTTTGGAAAAAGTTCCGAACAGCGGTGAAGGATTCCAACTCAAAATCATCATTAACAAGGAACTTACAGGTGCTAAAATCAATATCACTGACAAATTTGGGCTACGTCTAGTTGATATTTTCAAATCAGAAGACCACCACATTCATCAGGAAAAATTCTACTTCCTCATGGATAGCTTGGTAGAACGTGGTGTCTTTACAAAATCTGAAAGATAGGTCCCATATGTTTGAACTGACCTATAAGGACAGCTATCATGTAGAGCGCACTCTCAAGTATGAGGATTACGAGGCTCTCATGCTGGCTCTGTCAGGATGTGTAACCCTACCAGATACACTTTATGTGACTTCTCTGACTTTTAAGGGCCAGAAAGTTTACCAAGGGCTGGTCGGGGACCTCTACCGTTTTCTATCACATGCAGATTTTTTACATCAAAACTAAGATTTTTCTTAGTTTTTTCTTATTTTTGTTGATTTTTTCACAATGTTTCTATAAAATAGAAGAATAGAAAGGTTGTGATTTTGTGAAAGATAAACAGTCTGCTATTCCAAAAGCTACAGCGAAAAGACTCTCTCTCTACTATCGAATTTTTAAGAGATTTCATGCAGAAAAGATTGAACGTGCCAACTCTAAGCAAATTGCAGAGGCTATCGGTATTGATTCCGCGACCGTACGTCGTGATTTTTCCTACTTTGGTGAACTAGGTCGCCGTGGTTTTGGCTATGATGTCAAAAAACTGATGACATTTTTTGCCGATTTGCTCAATGATAACTCCATCACCAATGTCATGCTGGTTGGTATTGGAAATATGGGCCATGCCCTTCTCCACTACCGCTTCCACGAGCGCAACAAGATGAAGATTATCATGGCCTTTGACCTAGATGACCATCCCGAAGTCGGTACCCAAACTCCTGATGGAATTCCCATTTACGGGATTTCTCAAATCAAGGATAAAATCAAGGATGCTGATGTGAAGACTGCTATCCTGACCGTTCCCAGTGTCAAGTCACAAGAGGTTGCCAATCTCTTAGTGGATGCTGGCGTGAAAGGAATTCTCAGTTTTTCACCTGTCCATCTGCATTTACCAAAAGACGTGGTCGTTCAGTATGTTGATTTGACAAGTGAACTCCAAACCCTCCTCTACTTCATGCGAAAAGAGGATTAGAAAGCGAAAATCATTTTATGAAAAAACCAGTTATTGGGATTACAGGAAACGAAAAAACTCATCCAGATGATGACATCATGATGAGCTACGTAGCAAAAGGCTTTGTTGAAGGCGTTAAAGACGCTGGAGGAATTCCCATCATCCTACCGATTGGTGATCAAGAAATGGCCTGCCACTATATCAGTATGATTGACAAGCTCATCTTGACAGGTGGGCAAAATGTTGATCCAAAATTCTATGGTGAACCAAAAACCATCGATAGCGATGACTACCACCCTCAAAGGGATATCTTTGAACTGGCCCTCATCAAGGAAGCTATTAAACAGAAAAAGCCAATTTTTTCTGTCTGCCGTGGAACACAACTCTTTAACGTTGCCATGGGTGGAACTTTGTACCAAGATATCGAAGATCACTGGCAGGATTGTTCTGCCGAATACACAACTCAACGCTTGGCGACAGAACCAGATACCGTTCTCCGAGAAATCTATGGAGAAATTTCCCATATCAACTCCTTCCACCACCAGAGCATCAAGGATTTGGCACCTAACTTAAAGATTGCGGCTCATGATCCTAAGGATGGTATCATTGAAGCTGTCATGAGTACGGATGATGTCGCCTTTCTCGGTGTCCAATGGCATCCAGAGTTTCTATTTGAAAATCGTCCCAAAGATAAAAACCTCTTTGACTATATCGTTAATGAACTTTAGATTAAATCTGTCTTTTCACGATAGCTAAAATAACTGGAGTGAGAGACAATCAAATGGTCCAAGAGGACAATTCCCATCAGGTCACAGGCTTCTTTAACAAGTTTAGTGACATGATCATCATTTCGACTAGGTGCTACCGCTCCTGAAGGATGATTGTGAACTAAGATGAGAGAGGTCGCCATATGCTTGATAGCATAGTGAAGAATCTCCCGTGGTTCAGCGATACTACGAGTAGCTGAGCCGATAAAAATGGTCTGTTGATGGATGATTTGATTTTGAGTATTGAGATAGAGCGCCACCAGGTGCTCTTGTTTTTTATGTCCTAACTCCTGCTGCATCTTCTTGGCCAACTTTTGACTGCTGAGAATACTTTCCATCTCAAGAGTCTCATGTTTGTGAATACGATGGCCCAGTTCAATCATAGCTTGTAATTCTATAGCCTTAACACGCCCGATACCAGACAGACTCTGCAATTCCTGCAGGGTCATTTTTTTCAAATCCGTTAGGCTTGAAAGATTGTTCAAAACTTTCTGGGCAATTTCAAAAACGCTAGCTTGACGTGTTCCTGTCCTAAGTAAAATAGCTAGCAACTCTTGATTACTGAGCGCTTCAACTCCTTCTTTTGCCAGCCTTTCTCTTGGCAACAGTGAATCTTCTTGGAATGAAATACTATACATAAAAATCCTCCTCACTTTATTATTCGTGAGAAGGATGGAAAATTAGATTTTTTTCTCAATTGGAGCCACACTAGCTAAAAGTTTTTTCAAACCTACTTCTGGGAAATTAATTTTCAATTCCTGAGTTGCACCGCTACCTGAAACTTCCAGAACAGTTCCCTCTCCCCACTTCTTGTGGAGGGCAATGTCACCAATGGACCAATTTGCCTCGCTAGACACTGATTTTGCTCCATCTGTAAATTGACCAAACGGAAGACCGCTTGACTGAATAGTTTTTGGGGCCGCATTGCGTTTACGGTCTTGGAGGGCCTGCGCCAAACTCATACCTTGACCGAAGGCAAGACCACCACTGCTATAAGATGCCTTAAAGCTTGTATTTGCTGGACGCGCCAATCCTTGATACTCAAGTAAGTCTGAACTGATTTCGTTAATAAAACGAGTTGGACGGTTGTAGTTGGTACGACCAAAAAGCAGACGTGAATTAGCATTGGTCAGATAGAGAATTTTCTCTGCACGCGTGATACCTACATAGGCTAGACGGCGCTCTTCTTCCAATTCATCTGGATCTTCAAACGCACGACTAAGTGGAAAGACATTTTCTTCCATCCCAATCAAAAAGACAACTGGAAACTCGAGACCTTTGGCAGCATGCAGGGTCATCAGAGTCACTTCTGATGTCTCCTGACTACCTGAATCTGTATCCGCAATCAAGGCCAAGTCATTTAAGAAATGACTCAGTTTATCCAAACCAGTTTCCTCTTCTGGCACAGCAGAGGTGTCATCAAAGTTCTTCGTAACAGAAAGGAACTCCTCAATGTTTTCAACCCGAGCCTTGCTTTCTAGAGTCGCTTGGGCATTGAGAATATCGACATAACCTGTTTTTTCTAGAACAGCCTCAACCAACTCTGTAATAGTTAATTGATCTAGCTGCTCTCGTAAATCTAGAATCATATTGGCAAAATCCCAGATAGATTGGGCTGCTTTTCCTTTGATACCAGACAACATGATGTTTGCAGAAGCATCTATCATGGACATGTCTTGCATATTCGCAAAGTCACGGATTTTCTCAACTGTACCTGGTCCAATTCCACGTTTAGGCTCGTTGATAATACGCTCAAAACTGATATTGTCACTCAAATTGGCAATAAGATTGAGATAAGCGATAATATCGCGGATTTCCTTACGGCTGTAGAACTTGGTTCCGCCAACCATGGTATAAGGGATATTTGACTTGAGCAAGGCTTCCTCAATAGTACGGGACTGCGCATTTGTACGATAGAGAACTGCAAAATCCTTGTGAAGGAAGTTTTGACTCCGACCAAGTTCATCGATAGTTTTGGCTACAAATACAGCCTCATCTAGCTCATCATTGGCACGATAGTAAACGATTTGTTCCCCATCAGCGTTTTGAGTCCAGAGATTCTTAGGACGGCGGTTTTTATTATTTTTAATGACCTCGTTGGCCGCTTGGAGAATGGTTTTAGTTGAGCGGTAATTCTCCTCCAACAAAACAACCTTGGCTTGGGGATAATCCTTTTCAAAGTCCAAAATATTCTGCATATCAGCACCACGCCAGCCGTAGATAGACTGGTCCGCATCCCCAACCACACAGATATTTTTAAAACGGGAAGCCAAGAGTTTGACCAATTGATACTGGGCATGGTTGGTATCTTGGTACTCATCAACGTGAATGTATTGAAATTTCTGCTGGTAATAAGTCAAAACATCAGGATTTTGATCAAAGAGACGCAAGGTCAGCATAATCAAATCATCAAAGTCAACCGACTCCGACTGACGAAGCTCTTTTTGATAAGCAGTGTAACACTGGGCCACGATTTGCGTATACATATCGCCAGCTTGAGCAGCATAAGCCACATCATCAATCAAATCATTCTTAGCATTGGAAATGGTCCCCAAAATAGTTCGTTCATTCCATTTTTTAGGATCCAAGTTCAACTGTTTGAGAATGCGTTTCATGAGCGTTCGCTGCTCTCCTGGATCCACTATAGTAAAATTACGATTGTAGCCAATATGGTCCGCATCGCGACGCAAAATACGAACACACATGGAGTGGAAGGTCGCAATCAGACAGTCCTGAGTAGCTGGATTGAGTCTATAAGCACGTTCTTTCATCTCACGCGCAGCCTTATTAGTAAAGGTAATGGCCAAGATATTCCACGGATTGATCAGCTTTTCATCAATCAGATAAGCAATGCGGTGGGTCAAAACTCGGGTCTTTCCAGAACCAGCTCCCGCCATAATCAACAAGGGACCTTCTGTCGTTTGCACCGCCTCAGCCTGACGGTCATTCATTCCATTCAATAATGCGTTCATCTTCTCTTCCTTACTCTTGAAGTCAATATTTCTATTATATCAGAATTCAGGGAAAATATCTTTACCTAGACTGGTTATGTGTAGAAGGCAACTCCTTATATCTAGATAAAAAATGAGCTTGGATATTATTTCCAAACTCATTTTTTACTCAATGAAAATCGAAGTGCAAACTAGGAAGCTAGCCGCAGGCTGTACTTGAGTACGGCAAGGTGAAGCTGACGTGGTTTGAATTTGATTTTCAAAGAGTATAAAGTCAATTACAATATACTAGAACAAACCTAGAACTGTTCCATCGCTTTCAACATCCATGTTGAGAGCAGCTGGTCGTTTTGGAAGTCCAGGCATGGTCATGACATCACCAGTTAAGGCAACGATAAAGCCTGCACCTAATTTTGGCACCAATTCACGAATGGTAATTTCAAAGTTTTCAGGTGCTCCAAGGGCATTTGGATTGTCTGAGAAGCTATACTGGGTCTTAGCCATACAGATTGGCAATTTGTCCCAACCGTTTTGAACGATTTGGGCGATTTGTGTTTGAGCTTTCTTCTCAAAGTTCACTTTGCTACCACGGTAGATTTCAGTAACAATCTTTTCAATCTTTTCTTGGACAGAAAGGTCATTATCATACAAACGTTTATAGTTAGATGGGTTTTCAGCGATAGTCTTGACAACCGTTTCAGCAAGAGCTACTCCACCTTCTGCACCATCAGCCCAGACACTTGCTAGTTCAACTGGCACATCAATAGAAGCACAGAGTTCTTTCAAGGCTGCAATTTCAGCTTCTGTATCAGATACAAATTCGTTAATCGCAACAACTGCAGGTACTCCAAATTTACGGATATTTTCAACGTGGCGTTTCAAGTTAGCAAAACCTGCATGAACTGCCTCAACATTTTCCTCTGTAAGAGCGTCTTTAGCCACGCCACCATTCATCTTAAGGGCACGAAGGGTTGCAACAATAACTACTGCATCTGGAGATGTTGGCAAGTTTGGTGTCTTAATATCAAGGAATTTCTCAGCACCAAGGTCTGCACCAAAACCAGCTTCAGTAACTGTGTAATCAGCCAAGTGAAGGGCTGTTGTAGTTGCCAAGACAGAGTTACATCCGTGAGCGATATTGGCAAATGGACCACCATGTACAAAGGCAGGTGTACCGTAAATTGTCTGAACCAGGTTCGGTTTAATAGCATCCTTCAAAATCAAAGCCAAGGCACCTTCAACCTGCAAATCACCTACAGAAACTGGTGTACGGTCGTAACGATAACCAATAACGATATTAGCCAAACGGCGTTTCAAGTCCTCGATGTCTGTAGCCAAGCAAAGAATTGCCATGATTTCGGAAGCAACGGTAATGTCAAAGCCATCCTCACGTGGGATACCATTTAAAGGACCACCAAGCCCAACTGTAACATGACGAAGTGCACGATCATTCAAGTCCACAACACGTTTCCAAAGGATACGACGTTGGTCAATTCCCAACTCATTCCCTTGGTGCAAGTGGTTGTCAATCAAGGCAGAAAGAGCATTGTTGGCAGTCGTAATGGCATGCATGTCTCCAGTGAAGTGAAGGTTGATGTCTTCCATTGGCAGAACTTGAGCGTAACCACCACCAGCTGCACCACCCTTGATACCCATAACTGGACCAAGAGATGGTTCGCGAATAGCAATCATGGTTTTCTTGCCAATCTTATTCAAGGCATCCGCAAGACCAATGGTAATGGTTGATTTTCCTTCACCTGCAGGTGTTGGATTGATGGCAGTAACCAAAATCAATTTACCAACTGGATTGCTCTCAACTGCACGAATTTTATCAAAGCTGAGCTTAGCCTTGTACTTTCCGTACAACTCCAAATCGTCGTAAGAAATACCAAGTTTCTCTACAACATCAACGATTGGCTTCAGCTCAATACTCTGTGCGATTTCAATATCTGTTTTCATTCAAAACTCCTCTAACCTCTTATATGATAATTCATTATAACACAAAACAAGATTTTTAACATCCTAAAACTCTCTAAACGTTCGTAAATATCACTATTTTTAAGGTTTTTAGAGTCCTTTCTTAAATTTTATATGGCTTTATAGTTTNAAACTATATTCTTTCCTTTTACCAAATTTTTATCNCTTTCATTTTACTTACNGTTTATTTTTGTGTACAATAGTGCTATGAAAATTTTAGTTACATCGGGCGGTACCAGTGAAGCTATCGATAGCGTCCGCTCTATCACTAACCATTCTACAGGACGCTTGGGGAAAATCATCACAGAAACTTTGCTTGCTGCAGGGCATGAAGTTTGTTTGATAACAACAAAACGAGCCGTGAAGCCAGAACCTCATCCTAACCTAAGTATTCGAGAAATTAACAATACCAAGAACCTTCTACTGGAAATGCAAGAACGTGTTCAAGATTATCAGGTCTTGATTCACTCAATGGCCGTATCTGATTACACTCCTGTCTATATGACAGGGTTTGAGGAAGTTCAATCTAGTTCCAATCTAGAAGAATTTTTAAGCAAGCAGAATCATCAGGCAAAGATTTCTTCGACTGATGAGATTCAGGTTTTATTCCTGAAAAAAACACCAAAAATCATCTCTCTAATCAAGGAATGGAATCCTGCTATTCATCTGATTGGTTTCAAACTGCTGGTTGATGTTACCGAAGACCATCTGGTTGACATTGCTAGAAAAAGTCTTATCAAGAACCAAGCAGACTTGATTATCGCAAATGACCTGACTCAAATTTCAGCAAACCAGCATCGTGCAATCTTTGTTGAAAAAGATCAACTTCAAACAGTCCAGACTAAAGAAGAAATTGCAAAACTCCTCCTTGAAAAAATTCAAACCTATCATTCATAGAAAGGAAAGCTATGGCACATATTCTCTTGGCTGTAACGGGGTCAATCGCCTCTTACAAGTCGGCAGATTTAGTTAGTTCGCTTAAAAAACAAGGCCATCAAGTCACTGTCTTAATGACCCAGGCTGCTACAGAGTTTATCCAACCTTTGACTCTACAGGTCTTATCACAGAATCCTGTCCACCTGGATGTCATGAAGGAACCCTATCCTGAACAGGTTAATCATATCGAACTTGGTAAAGAAACGGATTTATTTATCGTGGTACCTGCAACAGCTAACACTATTGCAAAACTAGCCCACGGCTTTGCGGACAACATGGTAACCAGTACAGCTCTAGCCCTGCCCAGTCATATTCCCAAACTCATCGCACCAGCAATGAATACAAAAATGTATGACCATCCGGCAACTCAGGCTAATCTGAAAACATTAGAAAGCTACGACTATCAGCTGATTGCTCCTAAGGAATCCCTACTAGCTTGTGGAGACCACGGACGAGGAGCTTTAGCTGACCTCACAATTATTTTAGAAAGAATAAAGGAAACTATCGATGAAAAAACGCTCTAATATTGCACCCATTGCTATCTTTTTTGCAACCATGCTCGTGATACACTTTCTGAGCTCACTTATCTTTAACCTTTTTCCATTCCCAATCAAACCGACCATCGTTCATATTCCTGTCATTATTGCTAGCATTATCTACGGTCCACGCGTTGGTGTTACACTTGGATTTTTGATGGGGCTTCTTAGCTNGACAGTTAATACGATTACGATTCTACCTACAAGCTACCTCTTCTCACCATTTGTACCAAACGGAAACATCTACTCAGCTATCATTGCCATCGTCCCACGTATTTTGATTGGTTTAACTCCGTATCTAGTCTATAAACTGATGAAAAATAAAACTGGTCTGATTCTAGCTGGTGCCCTTGGTTCCTTGACAAATACTGTCTTTGTCCTTGGAGGAATTTTCTACCTTTTTGGAAATGTTTTTGATGGTAATATCCAAAAACTCCTAGCAACTGTTATCTCAACAAATTCGATTGCCGAATTAGTCATTTCCGCAGTTCTAACCCTAGCCATTGTTCCAAGACTACAAACTTTGAAAAAATAAAAACAATCTCCGCTTTCATGCTTGAAGGTGGAGATTTTGCTCTATAAAGTTTCTTTTTAGTGAAATCTTTACTAACTTTTAACTAAAAAACGACCTATAAACTTAAGTAAATCCTTGCTTTATTGTCTTGTTTATTGTACTATACTAGTGTATATACAGTTAAAAAGGAGATTCTTATGAACACACGGAAAAAGACACAATTTATGACAATGACTGCCCTTTTAACGGCTATTGCGATTTTGATTCCAATTGTTATGCCTTTTAAGATTGTCATTCCACCTGCTTCATATACTTTGGGGAGCCACATCGCTATTTTTATCGCTATGTTCTTGTCGCCCTTGATGGCAGTTTTTGTCATCCTAGCCTCTAGTTTTGGATTTTTGATGGCTGGCTATCCTATGGTTATCGTATTTCGAGCTTTCTCTCATATCGTTTTTGGTACCCTAGGAGCTCTTTACCTACAAAAATTCCCCGATACCCTAGATAAACCAAAATCTTCCTGGATTTTTAACTTTGTGTTAGCTGTCGTTCATGCCCTTGCTGAAGTATTAGCCTGTGTCGTTTTTTACGCAACTTCTGGTACCAATGTAGAAAATATGTTTTATGTTCTATTTGTGCTGGTTGGATTTGGCACAATTATCCATAGTATGGTAGACTATACATTAGCACTAGCTGTCTATAAAGTACTTCGAAAACGCCGTTAAAAGGAAGAACTATGACAAAAGATCGCAAACAAGCCCTACTCCAACTCTTGAAAGAAGCTCCTAAAGCCCTCAACGGCCAAAGTTTGGCGGAACATTTTCATGTCACACGTCAGGTCATTGTGCAGGATATTGCAATTTTGAGAGCCGATGGCGCTCCTATCCTATCCACCAATCGTGGCTACATCTATAAGCCAATTGAAACTAATCCTTATGTTCACAAACTTTTCAAAGTGAAACATGAAGTTGAAGAAATCGGTCAAGAACTCCTTGCTATCGTAGATAATGGTGGACGTGTTCAAAATACCTTGATTGATCATCCCGTTTATGGAGAAATTGAAACCTTGCTTAAACTGTCTTGTCGCAGAGATGTGCAACATTTTCTAGAACAAGTCGAGCATTCTGATTTTAAACCTTTATCTGAATTGACAGATGGTATCCATTACCACCTAGTCGAAGCCGAAACACAACAAGACCTCCACTATATTGAGGAGGCCTTGGATCAGCTCGGTTATTTAGTAAAAGACTAGAAAATTTTCTTTTCCCAATCGTCTTCTGTACGGCGAGGGTAGAAAAATTCAGATTTGTCCGGAGCTTCCATCATCTCCATCAAAGGTAGCATATCATAGGCCAGATCCAAGTTTGGAATCTGGTCTTTTTGCACCCAAGAAACTTCTCCTTCATCTGAAGAGCGAAGGGTACCAGAGAACTCAGTCGCCTTATAACAAACAACAATATAGCGCCCACCTGTATCTAGTGGCCAATTTTTAATGCCGACAAGTTGAGGATTTTGGATAGTCAACCCTGTTTCTTCATAGATTTCACGAATGACAGACTCTGCGAAAGATTCGCCATTTTCTACATGGCCTCCTGGAAAGGCATAACCAGACCAGCGATTGGTTTCAGGAGAGCGATACTGCATAACCACGCGCTGAGTTTCGAGATCTTCAATCAAACAAATATTTGTTAAAATCGTTAATTGGGAACGTGACATAAATTTACTCACTTTCTAATTTATTAAATTTTTAGACTTGGTACCAGTACCATTAGCTTCTACTTTTTAAAATTATTTAGAATAGAATACCATCCGTTTTTCCTTTATAGGCTTTCCAAGTTCAAGTATTTTTTCTTGGTCATCAAAAGTAAAACCCATTTTTTGATAGAAGGTAATGGCGCGCTTATTATCTTTCAATACCCATAAGAAAATTTCAGAAAAATGATCAAGAGCAATCAAAGCTGCTTTCACTAACTTTTGTGCAGTGCCTTTTCCGTAATAGTCTTTTAAAACATATAAGGCAATAATTTCACCAGCTTGAATAGTCTCATCACGAAAGTTGCCATAACTTATAAAACCAACTACCTTCAGACCATCCATCGCAATCAATGTATTTTCTGGAAACTTTTGACTAAAGAATCGACATCTTTCTAATGTCATTGTCTCCTGAAATTCTGCAGGCAAAAGGTCGTCATAAGCTTCTCTCCACGCTTTCCAGTGAACAAGTGATTTACCTTCTATCTCTTCAGGAGTTTCCATTGATTTAATAATAACCGTCATTTATTTTCTTCTCCTTAATCCAACAGTCTGACTTCCTTTGCTACTTTTTGTAGAAATTTTTCTCTTGTTGAACTTGTATTCACTTCACGTCCTAACTCTCCTAAGATTGAAACCCTCTTTGTTTTGATACCGCAATGATTCAGGACAGCATTCTTTAATACTGATATTCCATAACTGTCTGGAATATTAATCGGACCAGAAAATACTTTGTACCACCAAGTTGGTGCCATAGAGGTTGCATAGATACTAGCTGTTTTTCCTTTTAGTAATTTTTTGAACTGTTTACCTCTCAAGTAATTCAAAATAAAGCTTCCTCGATTATTTGCAGAGTATGCAATGCCTGGCGTAAAAACACGATCAATCCACCCCTTCAATAGACTAGGCATACCACTCCACCAAATAGGATAAACAAAAATGAAATGATCTGCCCACTGGATTAATTCTTGAGAGCGTAGAATAAACGGATCGTCCTCCATCCTTTGTCGATAACCATAACGTAAAACAGGATCAAACTCTTCTGCATTAAGATTAATCATTTCAAGTTCATGTCTATTTGAGTCTATGTTTTCTACAATCGTTTGAAAAATTGCTTGGCAGTAACTTTCTTTATCAGGATGTCCATTGATAACTAAAATATTCATAAAATTCCCCTAATCTAACGCCTTGACTTCCAACATCATATCACGAATCTGAGCTGCTAGTTCAAAGTCAAGCACTTCGACGGCTTCTTGCATTTGTTTTTCTAGTTTCTTGACAAGTTCCTTACGTTCTTGTTTGTTGAGGCTATTGATATCGACTTCCTTGTCCTCTTCCTTAGCAACTGCCTTGGTCACAGCAATCAGATCACGGATTTCTTTCTTGATTGTCTGAGGCACAATACCGTGTTCTTCATTATAGGCCATCTGGATTTTACGACGACGAGCAGTTTCATCGATGGCACGTTGCATAGACTGAGTCACAGTGTCCGCATACATAATGACATGCCCTTCGCTATTACGGGCAGCACGTCCAATGGTCTGGATGAGTCCACGCTCGTTACGGAGGAAGCCTTCCTTGTCAGCATCGAGAATGGCAACCAAGCTTACTTCAGGAACGTCAATTCCTTCACGAAGGAGGTTGATTCCGACCAAGACATCAAAGACACCCAAGCGCAGGTCACGGATAATCTCTGTCCGCTCTAAAGTCTTGATATCCGAGTGCATGTACTTAACCTTGATACCCATTTCCTTGAAGTAGTCGGTCAAGTCTTCTGCCATTTTCTTGGTCAAGGTGGTAATAAAGGTTCGTTCATTCTTTTCAACACGGGCATTAATTTCACCTAAGAGATCATCAATCTGTCCCATGGTTGGACGGACTTCCACCTCAGGATCCAAGAGTCCCGTTGGACGAATGATTTGCTCAATTATTGTCTCAGTCTGTTCATTTTCATAGTCACCAGGTGTCGCTGAAACGTAAACAATCTGATGCACATGGCTTTCAAACTCTTCGCGACGTAAAGGTCGATTGTCCAAAGCTGATGGCAAACGGAAACCATAATTAACCAGCATTTCCTTACGCGAACGGTCTCCATTGTACATGCCTTTTATTTGTCCCATGGTCATGTGGCTCTCATCAATCATGATCAAGAAATCATCTGGGAAGAAGTCGAGAAGCGTATAAGGAGGCTCTCCTTCGCTACGACCATCCATGTGGCGTGAATAGTTTTCAACACCGTTGGTATAGCCCATCTCGCGCAGCATCTCAATATCATACTCTGTCCGCTGTTTCAAACGTTGGACTTCAAGCAATTTACCTTGCTTTTCAAAGATAGCTAGTTGCTCCTCCAACTCGGCCTGAATCTTGGCAATGGCAACTTCCATGTGGTCGTCATTGGTCACAAAGTGAGTCGCAGGGAAAATCGCTAAATGATCCACTTCTCCCAAGACCTGACCTGTCAGCGCCTCAACCTCACGGATACGGTCAATTTCGTCTCCAAAAAATTCTACTCGAAAGGCGTGTTCATCACGGGAAGCTGGGAAAATCTCCACTACATCCCCACGAACGCGAAACCTTCCCCGTTGGAAATCAATATCATTTCGCTCAAACTGAATATCGACCAAGTCATTTAAGAGTTTATCACGAGAAATTTCAAGACCTGGACGGAGACTAACGACACTATCAGCGTATTCCTTGGGCGAACCCAAACCATAGATACAAGAGACTGAGGCCACGACAATAACATCATTGCGCTCCAAAAGGGCCGAAGTCGCTGAGTGACGAAGTTTATCAATCTCGTCATTGACAGAACTATCCTTTTCAATATAGGTGTCGCTAGAAGGGACATAAGCTTCTGGCTGGTAATAATCATAGTAAGACACAAAATACTCAACTGCATTTTCAGGGAAAAATTCCTTAAACTCTCCATAGAGCTGGCCAGCAAGCGTCTTATTGTGAGCAATGACCAGAGTGGGTTTATTGACTTTGGAAATGACTTGACTCATGGTATAGGTCTTCCCTGTTCCAGTCGCCCCCATCAGAATCTGAGCTTTTTCTCCACCCTCAATGTTATCAACCAATTGCTCGATAGCTTGGGGTTGATCTCCTGATGGTTGATATTTTGATACTAGTTTAAATTGATTGTCTGTAATGCGGTTAATCATAAGAATCCTCTCTCGATGTGCTATTCCTATTTTAGCATACTTGTAGCATTTTCACGAAGAAAAGGACGGACCGAAGTCACATCCTTTCATTTTCTTTCTTTAATTGATAGGCTAGGTAGACAATCAGCAGTAGCAAGACCAGACTTGTCATGATAGATCCTTCTATGCCAAAAGAACCACCTGATAGCCAGCCTTGATCGCCTTGTGGTAAAAAGGTCATCAGCGATGTTCCTGACTGCTGACCACTAACTAAAATCCCAAAGAGATTTCCTTGAGCAAAATTCCAAGCACCATGAATACCTGCCACACCCCAAACTGTATCAGTTTTGAGAAGGTAAAGAGCCATGGCAACTCCGAATAAGAAGAGATTCATTAGAGATAGAGATGTTAGACCAGAATTGCCCATATGAAGCAGGGTAAAGAACAGGCTAGATATAAGAACAGCAAGTTTTAGATTGGTTCTTGAGGCCAATTGAGGAAGGAGCCAAGCACGCGACACTACTTCTTCTGCTGTCCCCTGTAAAATCCAAAACGGAATGGTAAAAATAACAAAGGCAAGCGAATAAGGATTTAAGTGAATAGACTCAAAACGATATTGCCCCACGGCTACCAAACCTAACAAGGTCAGAAGAAAAAGCGCTAAACCTAGACCAAATCCTTTCAGAAGATTTCTGAGGAAATTCTCTCTATAAAATCCTAAAGTTCGAATAGGTCTTTTCTCAACTTTTCTAGTCCATCTAAACACAGTGTTAAGAATAAAACCAAAGGCCAGTAAATCTAAAATTAAATGAAAGTCACTTGTTTTATCCGTCAAGCTCGCATGCAAAGTCTGCAAGTAGGTTGCAAGATTTTGACCAGTCTCTCCAAAATTTCTAGCAAGTCCGATGAGAGCTAACAAACTAATACCATATAAAGTATAAGCCACAAACTCTCCTATGAAGACAAAAACAAAGGCTAACAAGGGGCTTGTGTAGAGGTTTAACCGCATTTGAGAAGCTTGGAAGTCTTTAAATATTCTTTTATCCTTCATATCTCCGTCCTCATT
>NZ_RJOG01000015.1:0-52271 GCF_003942965.1 Streptococcus mitis
AAGCTATTAAGATTTATGATTTTCAAGTTTTGACTCAAAATCGATGGTTTCCCCGAGCTTTTAATGATTGGCGATTTGTTATCTTGATTTTAATTGGAAGCTTAGGAATTTTCCCTGATTTAGGTAATGCAACTATCTTAGTTTTAGTCGCTTTAATTATGTATACGGTTAGTGGAATTGCTTATCGATGGTTTATCATTTTTCTAGGTTTTTTGGTAAGTGGTTCTACTTTACTTTTATATAGTATTTATTTTATAGGTGTAGATAAGTTTTCTCGAATTCCTGTATTTGGCTATGTAGCTAAGCGATTCAGTGCTTTCTTTAATCCTTTTAATGATTTAGCAGATGCAGGGCATCAGCTTGCAAATTCTTACTATGCTATAGTAAATGGAGGCTGGTTTGGATTAGGATTAGGTAATTCAATTGAGAAACGTGGCTATTTACCTGAAGCGCATACTGACTTTGTGTTTTCAATTGTCATTGAAGAGTTTGGATTTGTGGGAGCCAGCCTGATTTTAGCACTTGTCTTTTTCCTTATTTTACGGATTATTCTAGTTGGAATCAAAGCAGAAAATCCATTTAATTCCATGTTTGCTCTTGGTGTTGGTGGAATGATATTAGTGCAGGTATTTGTTAATATTGGTGGAATTTCTGGTCTTATTCCCTCAACAGGTGTTACTTTTCCATTCCTTTCTCAAGGTGGAAATAGTCTCTTAGTCTTATCTGTAGCTATTGCCTTTGTCTTAAATATTGATGCTTGTGAAAAACGTTCAAAAATTTATAGAGAATTAGAAAAAAATTCCTATAATTATATGTAGAACATACTGAAGAAAGGATTGTTTATGTCTCTTCAAAAATTAGAAAACTATAGTAATAAAGCTGTCGTGCAAGAAGAAGTATTGATTTTAACAGAATTGTTAGAAGATATCACTAAAAATATGCTTGCCCCAGAGACTTTTGAAAAAATCATGCAGTTGAAAGAATTGTCAACTCAAGAAGATTATCAAGGCTTGAACCAATTGGTTACTAGTCTGACAAATGATGAAATGGCTTATATTTCACGCTATTTCTCTATCTTGCCCCTTTTGATTAATATTTCAGAAGACGTGGATTTGGCTTATGAAATCAACCACCAAAATAATATTGATCAAGATTATCTTGGTAAATTGTCAGCAACTATCAAAATGGTTGCAGAAAAAGAAAATGCAGTTGAAATTCTAGAACATTTGAATGTTGTCCCTGTTTTGACTGCCCATCCAACACAAGTGCAACGTAAGAGTATGTTGGATTTGACCAATCATATCCATACCCTCTTGCGTAAGTATCGTGATGTAAAATTAGGCTTGATTAATAAGGAAAAATGGCATAATGATCTCCGTCGTTATATTGAGATTATCATGCAAACAGACATGATTCGTGAAAAGAAATTGAAAGTAACCAATGAAATCACGAATGTTATGGAATACTACAATAGTTCATTCCTGAAGGCAGTTCCTCATTTGACTGCTGAGTACAAACGTCTGGCTAAAAAACATGGCTTGGAGTTGAAACATCCAAAACCAATTACCATGGGTATGTGGATTGGTGGAGACCGTGATGGGAATCCTTTTGTTACAGCAGATACCTTGAAACAATCTGCTATGACTCAGTGTGAAGTCATCATGAACTACTATGATGAAAAAATTTACCAACTTTATCGTGAGTTCTCTCTCTCAACCAGTATTGTCAATGTGAGCAAGCAAGTCAGAGAAATGGCTCGTCAGTCTAAGGATAATTCTATTTATCGTGAAAAAGAGCTATACCGTCGTGCCTTGTTTGATATTCAATCAAAAATCCAAGCGACAAAAGCTTATTTGATTGAGGATAAGGAAGTTGGAGCTCGCTATGAAACAGCTAATGATTTTTATAAGGATTTAATTACCATTCGTGATTCCCTCTTGGAAAACAAGGGTGAAGCACTGATTTCTGGTGATTTTGTTGAGTTGATCCAGGCAGTTGAAATTTTTGGTTTCTATTTGGCATCTATTGACATGCGTCAAGATTCTAGTGTTCATGAAGCCTGTGTGGCTGAACTCTTGAAATCAGCAGGTATTCATTCTCATTATAGCGAACTAAGTGAAGAAGAAAAATGCCAGCTTCTCTTGAAAGAATTGGAAGAAGATCCACGTATTCTTTCTGCCACTCATGTTGAAAAATCAGAGTTACTTGAAAAAGAATTAGCAATCTTTAAGGCTGCTCGTAAGTTGAAAGATAAGTTGGGAGATGATGTCATTCGTCAGACAATCATTTCACATGCAACCAGCGTATCAGACATGTTGGAATTGGCTATCTTGCTAAAAGAAGTAGGGTTAGTTGATAAAGAAAGAGCCCGTGTCCAAATTGTTCCTCTCTTTGAAACAATTGAGGACTTGGACCACTCAGAAGAAACCATGAGAGAATACCTTTCTCTTCCTCTTGCTAAAAAATGGATTGCTTCACGTAATAACTACCAAGAAATCATGCTTGGCTACTCTGATAGTAATAAAGATGGTGGCTACCTATCATCATGTTGGACCCTCTACAAGGCTCAACAACAATTGACTGCTATTGGAGATGAATTCGGCGTTAAGGTTACCTTCTTCCACGGCCGTGGTGGGACTGTCGGTCGTGGTGGTGGACCAACCTATGAAGCCATTACATCTCAACCGCTCAAGTCTATCAAGGATCGTATCCGTTTGACAGAGCAGGGGGAAGTAATTGGGAATAAATACGGAAACAAAGACGCAGCTTACTATAACCTTGAAATGTTAGTATCTGCAGCCATTAACCGTATGATTACTCAGAAGAAGAGTGATACCAATACCTCAAATCGTTATGAAGCTATTATGGACCAAGTGGTGGACCGTAGTTACGATATCTACCGTGATTTGGTCTTTGGTAATGATCATTTCTATGATTATTTCTTCGAGTCAAGTCCAATCAAGGCAATTTCAAGCTTTAATATTGGTTCTCGTCCAGCCGCTCGTAAGACTATTACTGAAATCGGTGGTTTGCGAGCTATCCCTTGGGTATTCTCATGGTCGCAAAGTCGCGTCATGTTCCCTGGCTGGTATGGGGTTGGTTCAAGCTTCAAGGAATTTATCGATAAAAATCCAGAGAATATCGCTATCTTACGAGATATGTACCAAAACTGGCCTTTCTTCCAATCGCTTCTTTCAAATGTTGATATGGTCTTGTCAAAATCAAATATGAATATTGCTTTTGAATATGCCAAACTTTGTGAAGATGAAGAAGTAAAAGCAATCTATGAGACTATTTTAAACGAATGGCAAGTTACCAAGGAAGTCATCTTGGCTATTGAAGGATATGATGAACTCTTGGCTGAAAATCCATATCTAAAAGCAAGTTTGGATTATCGTATGCCTTACTTTAATATCCTTAACTATATCCAGTTGGAGTTGATTAAACGTCAACGCCGAGGAGAATTATCTAGCGACCAAGAAAAATTAATCCATACAACCATCAACGGAATTGCGACAGGATTGCGTAATTCGGGCTGATGTCTTTCAAACTTCCTCTTTTCTATAGGGGAAGTTTTTGAATCTTTCAAAAAAATGCTAAAAGAGTCTTGACAAGTAGTTGAAAAATGATATAATTTAACCATTCAGAAAAGTAATCATTCAAACTTTTTAGAGAGTCTGTGGTAGCTGAAAACAGATAAGTGATGATGATGAAAATTGGGCTGAATGTTATTTAGAATTTGAAATCATAAAAATTCGGTGAGCACACCTTACAGTGCATCTCGTTATTGCGAGACAGAGCGATAGGGAAATTCCCTATAATTGAGGTGGTACCGCGCATCGACGTCCTCACACAAGTTTTTTGTGTGAGGACTTTTTTGATGGAGGTTAGTATGGAAAGAAAACGATGGCGTCGCTTGTTTATACTCAATGAAAATCAAAAAGCAAACTAGGAAGCTAGTCGCAAGCTGCTCAAAACACTGTTTTGAGGTTGTGGATAGAACTGACAGAGTCAGTATCATATACCTACGGTAAGGCGACGCTGACGTGGTTTGAAGAGATTTTCGAAGAGTATTAGATAAGTGAAGTATTTTAAAGGAATAAAAAGGAGAAATAGAATGAAAAATAAACGTTTAATTGGAATTATCGCTGCATTAGCAGTCTTAGTAGCAGGAAGCTTAATTTACTCTTCAATGAATAAACCAGAAGCTAAGAATGAGAAGAAAGTTGCCAAAGTTGGTGTTCTTCAGTTTGTTAGCCATCCATCTCTTGATTTGATTTATAAAGGGATTCAAGATGGCCTTGCAGAAGAAGGTTATAAAGATGACCAAGTTAAAATCGATTTTATGAACTCAGAAGGTGATCAAAGTAAGGTTGCGACAATGAGTAAACAACTGGTCGCAAATGGGAATGACCTTGTGGTTGGTATTGCGACACCAGCTGCTCAAGGTTTGGCTAGTGCCACAAAAGACCTACCGGTTATCATGGCTGCTATTACAGACCCAATTGGTGCTAACTTGGTCAAAGATTTGAAAAAACCAGGTGGCAACATTACAGGGGTGTCTGACCACAATCCAGCTCAACAACAAGTTGAACTCATCAAGGCTTTGACACCAAATGTGAAAACAATCGGAGCTCTTTACTCAAGCAGCGAAGACAATTCAAAAACTCAGGTAGAAGAATTTAAGGCTTATGCTGAAAAAGCAGGTTTGACAGTAGAAACATTTGCAGTTCCTTCAACAAATGAAATTGCTTCAACAGTTAACGTTATGACTAGCAAGGTTGATGCTATCTGGGTTCCAATCGATAACACTATTGCTTCAGCCTTCTCAACTGTTGTATCAAGCAACCAATCAGCTAAAAAACCAATCTACCCAAGCGCAACTGCCATGGTAGAAGCAGGTGGTTTGGCATCCGTTGTAGTTGATCAACATGATCTCGGTGTGGCAACAGGTAAAATGATTGCACAAGTTTTGAAAGGTGCAAAACCAGCTGATACTCCAGTCAATGTATTTTCAACTGGTAAGTCAGTAATTAACAAAAAATTGGCACAAGAATTAGGTATTACGATTCCTGAATCTGTTCTAAAAGAAGCAGGACAAGTGATTGAATAATCTAGAATGGAGGAGTTGGGGACATCTCCTCCAATTTTTTACAATAGAAATCATATAGAAAAGGTTAAGAAACAGATGATATTATCTATTATTTCTCAAGGATTTGTCTGGGCTATTCTAGGTCTGGGAATCTTTATGACATTTAGGATTTTGAACTTTCCAGATATGACGGCAGAAGGTTCCTTCCCTCTTGGGGGAGCTGTTGCTGTCACTTTGATAACAAGGGGCGTGAATCCCTTTTTAGCGACACTTGTTGCTGTTGTAGCAGGTTGTTTGGCTGGTATGGCAGCAGGACTTCTTTATACAAAAGGGAAGATCCCAACTTTGCTCTCAGGGATTTTGGTGATGACTTCCTGTCACTCTATCATGCTCTTGATTATGGGACGTGCGAATTTAGGCCTGCTTGGAACCAAGCAAATACAGGATGTTTTGCCTTTTGATTCAGATTTGAATCAACTCTTGACAGGTCTCATCTTTGTAAGTCTTGTCATTGCTCTCATGCTCTTTTTCTTGGACACTAAACTCGGACAAGCCTATATTGCTACAGGTGATAATCCTGATATGGCTAGAAGTTTCGGGATTCATACTGGACGCATGGAGCTCATGGGATTGGTCTTATCAAATGGTGTGATTGCCCTTGCAGGGGCTCTCATTGCCCAGCAAGAAGGGTATGCTGATGTATCTCGAGGAATCGGGGTTATCGTTGTAGGTCTTGCAAGTTTGATTATTGGAGAAGTTATCTTCAAGAGTTTGAGCTTGGCAGAGCGTCTGGTTGCCATCGTTGTAGGTTCTATCGCTTATCAATTCTTAGTGTGGGCGGTTATCGCTCTTGGTTTTAATACAAGTTACCTTCGTTTATACAGTGCCTTGATCTTAGCAGTCTGCCTCATGATTCCAACATTTAAGCAAACAATCTTGAAAGGAGCCAAGTTAAGCAAATGACAGCAATTGTAGAATTAAAAAATGCAACCAAAGTTGTTAAAAATGGCTTTGATGAAGAAAAGATTATTTTAAATGATGTTTCCTTAGAAATTTTTGAACAGGACTTTATCACGATTTTAGGTGGAAATGGTGCTGGGAAATCGACCCTCTTTAACACCATTGCAGGAACCTTGTCACTAACCAGTGGGACAATTCGTATTTTGGGTGAAGATGTAACCAAGTTTTCACCAGAGAAGCGGGCTAAGTATCTGTCTCGAGTCTTCCAAGATCCCAAGATGGGGACAGCTCCTCGTATGACAGTGGCAGAGAATCTCTTGATTGCCAAATTTCGTGGTGAAAAGCGTGGACTATTTCCACGACGCTTGACTAGCTATAAGGATGAGTTTCAGGCAACTATTGAAAAAGTGGGAAACGGTCTTGAGAAACACTTGAATACACCGATTGAGTTCTTATCAGGTGGACAAAGACAGGCCTTGAGCCTCTTGATGGCAACCTTGAAGCGTCCTGAATTACTCTTGTTGGACGAGCATACTGCGGCCCTTGATCCAAAGACTAGTGTGGCACTCATGGAATTGACAGACGAATTTGTCAAGAAGGACAAGTTGACAGCGCTTATGATTACTCATCATATGGAAGATGCTCTCAAATATGGCAATCGTTTAATTGTCATGAAAGAAGGACGAATTATCCAAGATTTGAAGCAAGAAGAAAAAGCAAAAATGAAAATCTCTGATTATTATCAACTCTTTGAATAAAGTAGGGAAAACGAGTGAAATGGTTTACTTTTTTTCTGAAATAAAGTATACTATATAAAGTAAACTATGATAACATGGAGGTATTGTGTATGGTTGACAAACAAGTCATTGAAGAAATCAAAAACAATGCCAACATTGTGGAAGTCATAGGAGATGTGATTTCTTTACAAAAGGCAGGACGGAACTATCTAGGGCTCTGTCCTTTTCATGGTGAAAAAACACCTTCTTTCAACGTTGTAGAGGACAAGCAGTTTTATCACTGTTTTGGTTGTGGTCGCTCAGGTGATGTCTTTAAGTTCATCGAGGAGTATCAAGGAGTTCCCTTTATGGAGGCTGTCCAAATTTTAGGTCAGCGTGTTGGGATAGAGGTGGAAAAACCGCTTTATAGTGAGCAGAAGCCAGCTTCGCCCCACCAAGCTCTTTATGATATGCACGAAGATGCGGCTAAATTTTATCATGCCATTCTCATGACAACGACCATGGGGGAGGAGGCCAGAAACTATCTTTATCAGCGTGGTTTGACAGATGAAGTGCTCAAGCATTTTCGGATTGGTTTGGCACCTCCAGAACGAAACTATCTCTATCAACGTTTGTCTGGTCAGTATCGTGAAGAGGATTTTCTAGATTCAGGATTATTTTACCTCTCGGATGCCAATCAATTTGTAGACACCTTTCACAATCGGATTATGTTTCCCCTGACAAATGATCAGGGAAAGGTCATTGCCTTCTCAGGTCGTATCTGGCAGAAAACGGATTCACAAACTTCTAAGTATAAAAATAGCCGATCGACTGCAATTTTTAACAAAAGTTACGAATTATATCATATGGATAGGGCAAAAAAATCTTCTGGTAAAGCCAGTGAGATTTACCTCATGGAAGGATTCATGGATGTCATTGCAGCCTATCGGGCTGGAATCGAAAATGCTGTGGCGTCTATGGGAACGGCCTTGAGTCGTGATCATGTTGAGCATCTGAAAAGGTTAACTAAGAAGTTGGTTCTAGTTTACGATGGTGATAAGGCTGGGCAAGCGGCGACATTGAAAGCCTTGGATGAAATTGGCGATATGCCTGTGCAGATCGTCAGCATGCCTGATAACTTGGATCCAGATGAGTATCTACAAAAAAATGGTCCAGAAGACTTGGCCTATCTATTAACGAAAACTCGTATTAGTCCGATTGAGTTTTACATTCACCAGTACAAGCCTGAAAATAGTGAAAATCTGCAGGCCCAGATTGAGTTTATTGAAAAAATAGCTCCCTTGATTGTTCAAGAAAAGTCTATCACTGCTCAAAACAGCTATATTCATATTTTAGCTGATAGTCTGGCGTCTTTTGATTATGCCCAGATTGAGCAGATTGTGAATGAGAGCCGTCAGGCACAAAGGCAGAATCGCATGGAAGGAATTTCCAGACCGACGCCAATCACCATGCCTGTTACCAAGCAGTTATCGGCTATTATGAGGGCAGAAGCCCATCTACTTTATCGAATGATGGAATCCCCTCTTGTTTTGAACGATTACCGTTTGCGAGAAGATTTTGCATTTGACACTCCTGAATTTCAGGTTTTATATGACTTGCTTGGCCAGTATGGCAATCTTCCTCCAGAAGTTCTAGCAGAACAGACAGAGGAAGTTGAAAGAGCTTGGTACCAAGTCTTAGCTCAGGATTTGCCTGCTGAGATGTCTCCGCAGGAATTAAGTGAAGTAGAGATGACTCGAAACAAGGCTCTCTTGAATCAGGACAATATGAGAATCAAAAAGAAGGTGCAGGAAGCTAGCCATGTAGGAGATACAGACACAGCCTTAGAAGAATTGGAACGTTTAATTTCCCAAAAGAGAAGAATGGAGTAATAATGGCAACAAAACAAAAAGAAGTAACAACATTTGACGTACAAGTAGCAGAATTTATCCGTAATCATAAACAAAAAGGGACAGCAACTGATGATGAAATCAATGCTAGTCTGGTGATTCCTTTTACCTTGGATGCTGATGGGATTGAAGACCTCTTGCAACGAATTCAGGATGCAGGGATTTCTATCACAGATAACGAAGGAAATCCGAGTGCGCGTGTTCTTAGCACTGAAGAAGAACCAGAACTCAGCGATGAGGATTTGATTGGTTCAACTTCGGCTAAGGTCAATGACCCTGTCCGTATGTACTTGAAAGAAATCGGGGTCGTTCCTCTTTTGACCAATGAAGAGGAAAAAGAATTGGCACTAGCAGTTGAAGCTGGTGATATCGAAGCCAAACAACGTCTTGCGGAAGCCAACCTTCGTTTGGTTGTTTCTATTGCTAAACGCTATGTCGGTCGTGGTATGCAGTTCCTTGACTTGATTCAAGAAGGGAACATGGGCTTGATGAAGGCGGTTGACAAGTTTGATTATTCTAAAGGGTTCAAGTTCTCAACTTACGCAACTTGGTGGATTCGTCAGGCTATCACTCGTGCTATTGCGGATCAAGCTCGTACTATCCGTATCCCAGTTCACATGGTTGAAACGATTAACAAGCTTGTTCGTGAACAACGTAACCTTCTTCAAGAATTGGGACAAGATCCAACACCAGAACAAATCGCTGAACGTATGGATATGACACCTGATAAGGTTCGTGAAATCTTGAAGATTGCTCAAGAACCGGTATCCCTTGAAACACCAATCGGTGAAGAGGATGATAGCCACCTTGGGGACTTTATCGAAGATGAAGTGATTGAAAATCCAGTGGATTATACAACTCGTATCGTCTTGCGTGAGCAGTTGGATGAGGTCTTGGATACTCTTACAGACCGTGAAGAAAATGTTTTGCGTCTACGTTTTGGGCTAGATGATGGGAAAATGCGTACCCTTGAAGATGTGGGTAAAGTCTTTAACGTGACTCGCGAACGTATCCGTCAGATTGAAGCTAAAGCTTTGAGAAAACTACGCCAACCAAGTCGCAGCAAACCGCTTCGTGATTTTATTGAAGACTAAGAGTGAGGATGAATATGGCTTATACAGAAGAGCAAATTGAAAACATCAAAACACGAATTTTATCAGCCTTGGAAGAAGTTATTGACCCTGAGTTGGGAATCGATATTGTCAATCTTGGTTTGATTTATGAGATTCGTTTTGACGGCGACACAGGACAAACAGAGATTGATATGACTTTGACAACTATGGGTTGTCCCCTAGCAGACCTTTTGACGGATCAGATTTATGATGCCATGACAGAGGTGCCAGAAGTAACGAATACTGAGGTTAAATTAGTCTGGTATCCAGCCTGGACTGTTGAAAAAATGAGTCGCTATGCACGCATTGCCCTAGGCATTAAGTAAACAAATAAAAGTATGTGAGAGATTATTGGAAAAGCGAGGAAATTTCCCCTCTTTTCCCTAGTCTCTCCTTTCTTTTGCTGATTTTATTCAAAGAAAATGATATAATAGTAGTTATGGAAAAAAAGAAATTACGCATCAATATGTTAAGTTCAAGTGAGAAAGTAGCAGGACAAGGAGTTTCAGGTGCCTACCGTGAATTAGTTCGTCTTCTTCACCGTGATGCCAAGGACCAATTGATTGTTACAGAAAATCTTCCAATAGAGGCAGATGTGACTCACTTTCATACGATTGATTTCCCCTATTATTTATCAACCTTCCAAAAGAAACGCTCAGGAAGGAAAATTGGCTATGTGCATTTCTTACCTGATACACTTGAGGGGAGTTTGAAAATTCCATTTTTCTTAAAGGGAATTGTGAAACGATATGTATTTTCTTTTTACAACCGGATGGAGCACTTGGTTGTGGTCAATCCGATGTTTATTGAGGATTTGGTGGCAGCTGGTATTCCACGTGAAAAAGTGACTTATATTCCTAACTTTGTCAATAAGGAAAAATGGCATCCCCTTCCACAAGACGAGATAGCTAGACTGCGAACAGAGCTAGGTCTTAGTGACAATCAGTTTATCGTAGTAGGTGCTGGTCAAGTTCAGAAACGTAAAGGGATTGATGACTTTATCCGTCTGGCTGAGGAATTGCCTCAGATTACCTTTATCTGGGCTGGTGGTTTCTCTTTTGGTGGTATGACAGATGGTTATGAACGCTACAAGAAAATGATGGATAATCCACCCAAAAATTTGATGTTTCCAGGTATTGTGCCGCCAGAACGGATGCGCGAATTGTATGCCCTAGCGGATCTTTTCTTGTTGCCTAGTTACAATGAGCTCTTTCCTATGACGATTTTAGAGGCTGCTAGTTGTGAGGCTCCTATCATGTTACGTGATTTGGATCTTTATAAGGTGATTTTAGAGGGAAATTATCGGGCGACAGCAGATAGAGAAGAGATGAAAGAAGCTATTTTGGAATATCAAGCAAATCCTGCTGCCTTAAAAGAACTCAAAGAAAAAGCTAAGAATATTTCTAGGGAGTATTCAGAAGAGCATCTGTTACAAATCTGGTTAGACTTTTATGAGAAACAAGCCGCTTTAGGGAGAAAGTAAAAAGTGAGGTAATCTATGCGAATTGGTTTATTTACAGATACCTATTTTCCTCAGGTTTCTGGTGTTGCGACCAGTATTCGAACCTTGAAAACAGAACTTGAAAAGCAGGGGCATGCTGTTTTTATCTTTACAACGACAGATAAGGATGTCAATCGCTACGAAGATTGGCAAATTATCCGCATACCAAGTGTTCCTTTCTTTGCTTTTAAGGATCGCCGCTTTGCCTATCGAGGTTTTAGCAAGGCTCTTGAAATTGCTAAACAATATCAACTTGATATTATCCACACTCAGACAGAATTTTCTCTTGGCCTGTTGGGGATTTGGATTGCGCGTGAATTGGAAATTCCAGTCATCCATACTTATCACACCCAGTACGAAGACTATGTTCATTATATTGCTAAGGGGATGTTGATTCGTCCGAGTATGGTCAAGTACTTAGTCAGAGGTTTCCTGCACGATGTGGATGGGGTTATTTGTCCGAGTGAGATTGTCCGTGACTTGCTATCTGACTATAAAGTCAAGGTTGAAAAGCGGGTCATTCCTACTGGGATTGAATTAGCCAAGTTTGAGCGTCCGGAAATAAAGCAGGAAAATTTGATAGAACTGCGTAGTAAACTGGGGGTTCAAGATGATGAAAAGATGTTGCTTAGTCTTTCCAGAATTTCCTATGAAAAAAATATTCAAGCAGTACTTGCAGCTTTTGCAGAAGTTCTGAAAGAAGAAGACAAGGTCAAGCTGGTGGTAGCTGGGGATGGTCCTTATCTGGATGATCTTAAAGAGCAAGCCCAGAAACTAGAGATTCAAGACTCAGTTGTCTTTACAGGGATGATTGCTCCTAGTGAGACCGCTCTTTACTATAAGGCGGCAAATTTCTTCATCTCGGCATCGACAAGTGAAACGCAAGGTTTGACATACTTGGAAAGCTTAGCCAGTGGAACACCTGTCATTGCACATGGAAATCCTTATCTGGACAACTTAATCAGTGATAAAATGTTTGGAACCTTGTATTACAGTGAACATAATTTGGCTGGGGCCATTTTAGAAGCCCTGATTGCAACGCCAGACATGAATGAGCATACCTTATCAGTGAAATTGTACGAGATTTCAGCTGAGAATTTTGGAAAACGGGTGCATGAGTTTTATCTGGATGCCATTATTTCAAATAACTTCCAGAAAGATTTAGCAAAAGATGATACGGTCAGCCAGCGTATCTTTAAGACAGTTTTGTATTTACCGCAACAGGTGGTTGCTGTGCCTGTAAAAGGCTCTAGACGAATGCTGAGGGCTTCAAAAACACAGTTAATCAGCATCAGAGATTATTGGAAAGACCATGAAGAATAGAAAGAGGAATAGCTATGAAAAAACAATTGATGAGAAGTGGTAGTGATCAAAAAATTGCTGGAGTATGTGCTGGGGTCGCAAATTATTTTGATATTGATCCGACTATTGTTCGTGTAATATGGGGTGTTCTTGCATTTTGTTATGGGGCAGGAATTGTAGCTTATATCATTTTATGGATTATTGCACCGGTATCAACTGACTATTGAAAACTAGCTAAATTCATGCTAAGATAATAGAAAATAGAATGTAACGAAGGAGAGAAAAATGGCATTTGGAGATAATGGAAATCGTAAAAAAACCTTGTTTGAGAAATTAACTTTAATCATCGTGGTTATTATGCTTTTAGCGAGTATATTTGGTATTTTTGCAACTGCAATTAGTGCCCTCAGTAATCTATAAAATAGATTTAAGAAAATTTTGTGACTGGGATTTCCCAGCCCTTTTTTAAAGTGAGAAGAAAAAATGAGTATGTTTTTAGACACAGCCAAGATCAAGGTCAAGGCTGGTAATGGTGGTGATGGCATGGTTGCCTTTCGCCGTGAAAAATATGTCCCTAATGGCGGTCCTTGGGGTGGTGATGGTGGTCGCGGAGGCAATGTGGTCTTCGTTGTAGATGAAGGTCTACGTACCCTCATGGACTTCCGCTACAATCGCCATTTCAAGGCTGATTCTGGTGATAAAGGTATGACCAAAGGGATGCATGGTCGTGGTGCCGAGGACCTTAGAGTTCGTGTACCACAAGGTACGACTGTGCGTGATGCGGAGACTGGTAAAGTCTTAACAGATTTGATTGAACATGGGCAAGAATTTATTGTAGCCCACGGTGGTCGTGGTGGTCGTGGAAATATCCGCTTTGCAACACCAAAAAATCCTGCACCGGAAATCTCTGAAAATGGAGAACCAGGTCAGGAACGTGAGTTACAATTGGAATTAAAAATCTTGGCAGATGTTGGTTTAGTAGGCTTCCCCTCTGTTGGGAAATCAACACTTTTAAGTGTTATCACCTCAGCTAAGCCTAAAATTGGTGCCTACCACTTTACCACTATTGTGCCAAATTTAGGTATGGTTCGTACCCAATCAGGTGAATCCTTTGCAGTAGCCGATTTACCAGGTTTGATTGAAGGTGCTAGTCAAGGTGTTGGTTTGGGAACCCAGTTCCTCCGTCACATCGAGCGTACACGTGTCATCCTTCATATTATTGATATGTCAGCTAGCGAAGGCCGTGATCCTTATGAGGATTATCTTGCCATCAATAAAGAGCTGGAGTCATATAATCTCCGTCTGATGGAGCGTCCACAGATTATTGTAGCTAATAAGATGGACATGCCTGAAAGTCAGGAAAATCTTGTAGAATTCAAGAAAAAATTGGCTGAAAACTACGATGAATTTGAAGAGTTACCAGCTATTTTCCCAATATCTGGTTTGACCAAGCAAGGTTTGGCTACGCTTTTGGATGCTACAGCTGAATTGTTAGACAAGACACCAGAATTCTTGCTTTACGACGAGTCAGATATGGAAGAAGAAGCTTACTATGGCTTTGATGAGGAAGAAAAAGCCTTTGAAATTAGTCGTGATGACGATGCGACATGGGTGCTTTCTGGTGAAAAACTCATGAAACTCTTTAATATGACCAATTTTGATCGTGACGAATCAGTCATGAAATTTGCTCGCCAGCTTCGTGGTATGGGGGTTGATGAAGCCCTTCGTGCGCGTGGAGCTAAAGATGGTGACTTGGTCCGCATTGGTAAATTTGAGTTTGAATTTGTGGACTAGGAGACTGGTATGGGAGATAAACCGATATCTTTCCGAGATGCGGATGGCAATTTTGTTTCTGCTGCAGACGTTTGGAATGAAAAGAAATTGGAAGAACTATTTAATCGTCTCAATCCAAATCGTGCCCTGAGATTAGCACGAACTAAAAAAGAAAATCCATCTCAGTAAAGAATATAACAAAATTCCGTGCCACATCAGACACGGAATTTTCTTATTCTTCAAAGAAAAATGGTGGAGCGAATTTTTTCAATTCTTCAAAGCATTTTTGAGCAGCTTCTGCATCTTCACAGATGACAAGACAGACATCATCGCCACAGAGGCTAGCAATAGCGTCGGGGAAGCTCAAAGCATCAATGATAGAACCAAAGGATTGAGCAAGTCCAGGAAGGGTTTTTAGCAGGACTTGATGTTGAACTGGGCGCATCAAGACAAGAGCATCTTCCATGTAAATTTCGAGACGTTTTTCCCATTTTGAGATAGAACCTGTATTGAGCACGTAGTAAGAGTTGTCTTCTTCTCGTACTTTTGAGAGGTTCATGCTTTTAATATCTCTCGAAAGTGTAGCTTGTGTAACTTGAATGTCGTTATCAGCAAGAAGAGCTTGTAGCTCAGCTTGGGTATGAATCTTGTTTTTCGTTACAAGAGCTCGTATGAGTTGGTGTCGGTGTTCTGATTTATTCATAAAATGTTACTCCTTGTACTAGGTACAGAAAAGCGTGGACTGAACGAGATCGTCAGTCGAGTGGTAAGCGGTATTGTCACGTATGGTGATTTCAAAGTCAGTAGTATAAAGAACTATACGGAGAAAATCTCCTTCTTTTAACTTGTCACTAGTTGAGTGTAGATGAATAGGCTATCTTATCCGTTTATCTACATTGGTGTCCTCTACTAACAGTAAATCATTCAATTAGGGTAGCATTTTGTCACGGCTTTTTGTGAATTTACACTAAACGGTCATTCACAGAGATTATCCAACATGTGGTGTGGTAGCGTGTATGATTGAGGGTTACACATGTTAGTTAGTGGTGTTAGTATCATTTGTCCAAGGTTCAGCAGCGGGGGGAGTATAATCTGTTCTTTGGATTGAATTTGATACCAAGTTTCTGTTTCGTTAGACTATTCAAGTGGGGGTTATTGATTATAGGAAGGCAAATGGTCACGTAATTAATCCTTCCTTGGAAAATTTCAATATTGAAAGTCTGATAGCCTATACCTTTTAGTAAGGTAGGATAAGTGTAGACTGTTCAAGATCAACAGTCAGGTAGTAAGCGGTATTGTCACGTATGGTGATTTCAAAGTCAGTAGTATAAAGGACTAAACGAATAGTATCTCCTTCTTTTAGCTTATAAATAGTTGGTTGCAGTTCAAATTGAACATCCATCCATTCACCTGCCTTGATATCCTCGACTAACAGTAAATCATTTCTATTCTGTAAATTAAGGTAGCCTTTGCTCACGACTCGTTGTTCATTTTCACGAAATGGTAATTCACAGAGATTTTCCAACATGTGGTAGCGACCGTTGTCAATGGTTCTAGCACTTAAAACAGCTGGATAAGGTTGTAGGTATTTCTTTTGTCCAAATTCTAGCAGTTGGGCTGATAATAAACCCTTGTTTGTGCTGGATTTGATGCGAAGATTGAGCTGAGCACGACCGTTCAAGTGAAGATCTTTGGTCACAGGAAGGTCGATTGTAATTTGATTGACTTTTCCTTGATAAAGTTCCGTATTGAAGGTCTGGTAGGTTTTACCATAGCGCTCAAAATCCTTATCTGAGTACTGGTTTTGAATAACTTGCTCTTCTTGACCAAGTGGGAAGGTTTCAAAGTTATCTTGCTCACCGAAGTTATCAAGTGATAACCAAGTCTGAGGAGCTGTATTGTCCTGCCAAATGACAGTAGGAAGTTGGAAATCTGTATCTTGTCCCAGTAATTTCTTTGTCAATAAGGCGTTCATGGACTCACGGAAGTCAATGGACTGCCAGTTGTTCATGTACACATGGGCGCCATTATGGAAAAAGAGATGCTTGTTTATATGAGCAGGAAGGGCGTGAAACATCTGGTAAACATGAAGTGGTTTGACATTCCAATCCTGTGAACCATGAGTAAAGACAACCTCTGCCTTTACCTTATGGGCATTGAGCAGATAATTGCGATCATGCCAAAATTGATTGTAGTCACCAGATTTGCGATCTAACTGCTCTTTTACTTTTTCTAAGTCAGCTTGGTGAGCCTCATTACCACGGATATAGTCACCAGCCAAGAGATTACGAGAGTAGGTTAGTTCAGCAAGGGAGTCAAAGTCCTCACCTGGATAACCACCTGGGCTAGTTACTAGACCGTTTTCACGGTAGTAGTTGTACCACGAAGAAATACCAGCCTCGGCAATAATAACCTCTAAACCATCTACACCTGTAGTCGCAAGACCATTGGACATGGTACCTAGATAGGAAAGTCCAGTTGTAGCTACTTTTCCGTTTGACCAGTCAGCCTTGACTTGACGTTGGCACGTGTGGTCGGTAAAGGCACGGCAACGGCCATTGAGCCAGTCGATGACATTTTTATAAGCCTCGATTTGCTGGTAGTCCCCATTAGTCATGAAACCAGTAGAGTCTTTGGTACCGACACCTGAGACATAGAGATTAGCAAAACCTCGTGGAAGGAAGTAGTCGTTGAGAGTATAGCTAGCGTTGATGTGAGTTAGCTTTTCCTCAGCTTCTGACACAAGCTCAGCTTGACCTTGGGGTTGGACGAGATTGAGTTGAGGTTCTTCAAGCTCAATCTTGTGAGCAGGTTTGACCTCAAGTTCACCCTCCATCTTGTAGAGGGCCTTATCACTAGCCTTGTCATTGGTTCCCTGATGGTAGGGGCTAGCTGTCATGATAGCAGGGATTTTTCCATCATAATGAGGACGAATAATGCTGACCTTGACTAGGTTTGGAAGTCCTTCGCGGTCAGTATCGACACGAGACTCAACGTAAACGACTTCTCGAATGACATCATGGCTAGAAAAAGTAGCCAAAATCTTGCCGTTAAAGTAGTGATAGTCATTATCCTCAGGAATTAGCCCGTCACTGACAAGTTGGTCGATAAGAGTGTTCCCTTTTTTAGTGCGAGTATTGAGCAACTGATAGAGATTTTCAATCAAGTCACCATATACAATAGGAAATCCAGACTCTTTACGAAAAACATCACTGTCTTCAAAGTCAACCAAATAAGAAAAACCTAAAAGTTGAAAGGCTACAGTATAGAAAATATCTGCAGTCAACTCTTTATCTGATTGAAAAAATGTCAGTAAGTCAGTTTCTTTATCAACTGCTAAACTGGATAGAGGATAGGTGCTATCTTTAAAATTAAAAAAGAAACGAATGAGAAACGCTTCAAGCATTTTTTTATTTGTGATGTTGACTGGTAAATCAAATCCATACTTTTTTAATTCAAAGATAATTGTATCTCTAGGTAGCGCTAAATAGCTAAATCGATTAAAACGCATAAAACCTCCAGTAAAATTATACTTCAATTTATTATATCAAAAAAGCAAAAAAAATACCAAGATAAAGTCAAAAACAAAATAGTATATAAATATAAATAATATTAAAAAACGATTAATATATATATATATATATATAATTTTTTCTTTCTTGAACTGATAGCGTTTTTGTGATAAAATATATACTATGTAATTGTAATTCGAAGTTACATAAAAAAATATGGAAGTGAACATTATGTATAAATCAAAAAGACAAAAAAATAAATCTTTTGATTGGTATGGCTTGAGCCAACGTTTCTCTATTCGTAAGTATCATTTTGGTGCTGCGAGTGTGCTGTTGGGGACAGCCTTGATTTTGGGTGCTGCCCAAACGACTGCCAAAGCAGAAGAAACAGCTACTGAAAATAAAACAGAAGCTGTGGCATCTGCTCCAAAAGATGATAAGGTAAGTGAGAATGTCGCAAATGTGACGACACCAGCTCTTTCTGCTACGACAGAAGCGGCTGTAGTAGAAAAGCCGGCCTTGAGTGATGAGGAAGTTGCAAAATTAGCTGCTGAAGCATCTAAGAAAGATGAAAAAGTAGCTGAGACAGCTACAACTGAAAAAACAGAAGCAGCTGACAAAGAAAAAGCAACACTAACTGCTCCTTCAACTGACAAAAAAGCTGATAAAGCAGTTGATGAAAAGAAAGCAGAAAACCCAATTACTGCTACTAAAACTGTCCTTGAACAGTTGACATCTGAAGCAGAAGTATTGAACACAACTGCCTCAAATTTTGCGGATAAAAAGGCAGAAGATAAAGCTGGAAAAGAAGCAATCGCAACCGCAGTAGCTTCAGCTAAAGTCCAAATCGAAGCTTCTAAGAAAGCTCTTGCTGCTGGAGAAATTACGAAGCAAGAATTAGATGCCCAACTCCAACGTATTTCATCAGCCATCGAAGCAGTCTACGCAGAGATGAAACGTGCAGGACACATAGGTAAAGTTGAAGCGGTGTTGGCAGATCCAGCGACAAATGATAATAAATTAGTCGTTAAACCTGCGCAAGTTACACCAGTAGCAAACTACCAAAATGTTACCGAAGAAGAAATAGCTGAAATTATTCGTCAATTCCGTATTGCTAATCCAGATTTAACAGATGCTGATAAAATTCAAGTAAATGTTAATAGTAAAAGTAATCTAGTTGGGGAAACAACAGTTACTTTGGCAAATGGTCAAGAATTTAAGTTTCCAACATCAGAAGTAATTAAAGGATATACAGCAAATCGTAATACAGAACAATTGAAGAAATCTATTAACTGGTTTGACTTTGGCTCATCTAAAATTACTTATACAGATGGAACAAAAGTAGGTGAGATTAAGCACTTAGCTACTCCAGTTACTAAAGTTGTTAGAGACCGCTATGGTGTAGAGCAAACAGGGGTGTTTACGTACTATCGTGAAGTAACATACGCAGACGGTCGTAAAGGAACAACTTTAGATGATGAATGGTTGAAAAATGGTCCAGCTCGTTACTCAAAACACTTCTATAATGACGGACGTGCACAGAGTCAGAGTGGAAATGGACGTGTAGCTAGTTCTCAAGGAGAATTTTTCGAAGCTCTTCAAGAAGGAATGAAGTTTACAGTTAAAACCGCAGTAGAAGGGTATGAATTAACAGCTACTGTAACATCATTAGCACCTAAAAATGTAGCAACAAATCCATTTAAAGATTCAAATGGTAAAGCTTATAACGTGATGAATAAGGATCAAACATCTACTGGAAGAAGAGCTGGTGATCCAGTTGATGTCGTTTTGGCCTATCAAGATAAAACTTATTCTCATATGAAGCACGTAGGTCTATCTACTGATAATGAAGATGGAACTCCTCAGATGACTGCTTTCACGGCAGCATATGATAGTGCTAATGTAGGGGTGAATTTCTCACTTTCGGCTACATACAATAGCCGTCCTGTTGCAGTAAATGCAATTGCGGTAGATGCTGAGGAAGCTGGAGAAATTGAAGTTCTTCAATTTGAGACTGATGGAACGAATTGGGAACAATTTTTAGCCTTAAATAAAAATCCTAAAGGTGGAAATGGTCTTGTACCAATTAATTCGGAATTATTAGGAAGAAATGCTAATTCATTTGAAAAACCTGGATATAAGAGAACCGAATGGTTAAGTACTGATAAAAACGGAAATGTTTCTATGTATGGAACAAAATTATTTGGTCCAGCATGGACTACTATTGATAGTGGTAATGACTTACCAGTAGGATTAAGTCAAAATGTTTCTAATTTATCTATTTATATGAATACTCAAGGTTCTCAAGCGGGTACGATTGGATTTGTCATTTATGATGGGGGAGATGCTCCAGCCTCATATGGTTCAGCTCAACATTTCATCGGTAACCTTGTGAGAACAAACTCTGATGGAAGTAGTACAGTAGCTACTCAACCATATTTAGGTTCACAAAAAGGTGACCCTGATTTCCGTTCTGTTGAAAAAGAACCAAGTGGTGCTTGGGCGCTAGATGACTTGGTGAATACAGATAAGTATGAAAAGGTTGAACTTCAGAGTGGAAGAACAACTGTTACGAATGAAAAAGGTGAAACAGGTATTTACGAAATTCAAAGAAATGGAAATACCGTTATCCGTAAAGCAGATGGCTCAACAGTAGCTTTAAGACAAGATGATATCTTATCAGTCACTGATCCTAAGTCAAAATTGCCAATTAAAGGTATCTTTAATAAAGCTGAAGGTGTCATTGGTGTGGGTGTATTAGCCGATGAAGGAGAAGGTCAATTATTAGATCCGACTGTAGCAACGAGTTATGCATTACGTCAAGGAACTGCAAACGAATATGAGTTAAAAGGTGTCCGTGCAAATCCAGGGACTAATAATGAGAAAGCGTATATTCGTGGATGGGTTGACTTCAATAACAACGGTAAATTCGATTTATATGAAGCTTCTGAATTAGTAGAAGTAACAAAAGAAGGAACTTATACATTAAAATGGAAAAATACTCCTCAATTATTAGATACATCCGTTGATAATTTAGGTGTACGTTTACGTATTGCTTTAGATAAAGAAGATGTTGATTTACCAACTGGTGTTGCGTCTTCAGGTGAAGTAGAAGACTTCCAGACACACGTAGTTCATCCACCTCGTGGAACAAGAAATGAAACAAAAGACTTCCAAGGTAGAGAACAAAAATTAGATATTCGAACTACTGAATTGTTTACTGCAACAGGTAAAACAGAAGCTTCAAAATATACAGCATGGAACCAAATGGAACCAACAGTTGCTCCTAAGTTTGTATTAACTGAATCAGTTGTTGCAAGTGAAGAGCCAACAGCTAATACAAACGTGAACGTAGTAGATCCAGAAGGAACAACTGTTTATAAAGGTACAGAAGTAGTAGTAAAAGATAAACGAGGAAATACTTTAGGTACAGCAGTTAAAGTAGTAAATCCTTCAACAGGTAAAACTGAATACTACTTATCTAAATATACAGAATATGATACTGCTGGAAATAAAGTCGGGGAATATACTTTAAATAAAGCTGGAGAAAATGGGCAAAATATTAAAGATGCTTCGGGAAATTATCGAACAACGGTTGACTTTAAACCTGAAGCAGGATATGTAGGAACTGCCCGTGGAGCAGTTATTCGTGGTTGGGACCAAAACCGTAATTCAACTGGTTGGGACTTAACTGATGCAACTCTTAAAGAAATTTTAGCATCAGATCGATTAGCTGATAAGGATAAATTAACAGCAAATGTGAATAATGGATATAATGGTAACCGTACAATGGATGCTGTATATATTCCAACAGTAATTGATGTGAAACCTGTTGGTGAAGATGTAACTACTGAAAATATTCAAGGTGCTGTTCAAAAATCTAATCCAACAATTCCAGTTTATGGTACTGTAGAAACAGTATCAAATGACAAAGTTGAAGATGTTAGATATACATCTGATTATGTAATACTAGATAAAACTAAGAAACCAACTTTTGCAACTAGAAAAGAAACTCCAGGAAAATTATATACAGAAGATACAACTGTCGATAAGGAAACAACTCTTACACTAACAGATGGAACAACAGTCACATATAAACCAGCAGATAAAATTCCAGCTGGAACTAAGTTAGGGAATGTTTCATCACCAGTTTCTGTTAATGGTACAGGAAATGTAACTGTAAGTAATGCAAGGTTTACAACAGGGTCAGTGCCAGCAGGTTCGGTATTAGAAGGAGCTTTACCAACAGCAACAGAGGACACGACAGTAATCCGTAATGGGGCTAATGTAGTTGTGCCAGCAGGAAGTAAACTACAAGTAGGTGATGAACTTGTTACACCACTTAAAATAGCAGGTGGAGCTCAAATTACTACTTGGAAAGCTACTTTTGCTAAAGGAGATACGATTCCTGCGGGAACTCAAACTCGATTTGAAGGAACCCTAGTGAATGAAACTTCTGCAGATCAACTTGTTCCAAAAGGTGAAAGTATCACAATAAATGGTACTACTTATAATGCTAATAATGATACGATTCCAAAAGGAACTCGTACAGCTGCAACTTACGAAGACTTAATGAATGTGACTCTTCCAGATGCAGTTCATATTGATCCAGAAACAGGTGCAGTTGAGACTGTACATCGTCGTTATACTAAAGTAACTGACACAGAAATCGTTATTGAAAACGAAGGTACGTATACATTAAATCAAGATACTGGTGAAATCACATTCACTCCACATCCTAAGTTTGTAGGTACAGGTACAGGTGTAGTAAAACAACAACCGGATGTTGACTATAACGATAAAGTAGCAGGAGATACTGTAACAAGTAAATATGGTACAGACTACGGTAAAGCAACGTATACACCAATCGTTAAACCACAGTCAAAAGCATCTATCACTCGTACAATTCATTACGTATACGAAAATGATAATGACAATCCATCTAGTCAAGATTCATATAAAGATAATAATCCAATCCTAGCAATTGATAAGACACCAGTTACTCGTACACAAACGATCGACTATACTCGTGAATACAAGATTTTCTCTGAAGCAGGAACTACTGATAAGGCAATCACAACTGCGAACCAAGTTACAGATGCAACTGGGCATGTTTATAAAGTTGGAGATACTATCCCAGCAGGAACACAGTTCAACCAAGGTTCAATTATTATCGGTAAATGGACAGCTTCAAGTGATGAAAATTCTAAATTTAAAGAAATTATCTCGCCAACAGTAAAAGGATATACTGCTGAAGTAGTAACTGCTGACTTCACTCCTCGTGCAGATGGTAAGATGGGACACATCCACAATGGTAAACAACCTGTAGGATTATATACTCCAGTAGCAGATAATACCAAAGACGTTGGAGCGTACGAACCACTAGTATCAGAAGTTCGTTCAGACGATAAAGATGACTTCGATATGTATGTTGTTTACAAAGCTGATAAACAAAAAGCTAAAGTAACATACATCGACTTAGATGCTACAGGTGATGCTCGTATTCTTGAAGTTCAAAATGCTAATCCGGCTCCTTCAACAGGTGCAGATGCGAAAACAACTTACGGTGTTCCAGAACTTCAAGGGAAATCACATACGAAGATTCGTTATGAAACAGCTAAAACAATTAAGAAATATGAAGACCTTGGGTACGAATTAGTAACAGACGACTATACAAACAATACACAAGGTACAGCTATAGAAGGTGGACGTAAGTTCGATGACGATAAAGAAGTAGACCAAGCATTCAATGTTTACCTACGTCACAAGAAAGTTACTCGTAAAATTAAAGATACCCAAGAAGTAACTCGTACAATCGAGTACAAATATGCAAGTACAGATGATGTACCAGCAGATAAACGTGGAACTACAGCGGCACCAACAGTGACTGAAACACTTCACTTTGAACGTGACCGTACAATCGACTATACATTAGCTGCAAAAGAATATCCAACAGAATACGCTGCTTACAAAGCGGTGTTAGATAAGAGTGGATATGATTCTCCAGAAGAATACAAAGCTCGTGTAGTTTACTACGACCACATTACAAACAAAGCAATCGCAGCAGATGCAACAGATGCTCAAAAATCAATCGTTACATTTGGTCCATGGACTCCAGTAGGTGGAACATCTAACGATGCAATTACCTTATCTGATGCAGAAAAAGCAAAAGATGATAAATTCAACCTTGTTAACTCTCCAGAAGTGACTGGATATACGCCAGATAACGCTACTGTAGAAGCAACTGCAGCAATTGATGCAGAAGCAGATGACTACAAGATTACAGTTCTTTATACTCCAGTGGCACAAAAAGCTGTAGTTAAATTTGTAGAAGTAGATCCTACTAATACAGATAAAGTTATTACTCCAGGTCTTGCAGAGCCAATCTCAGTAACAGGTAAATCAGAAGCGGCTTACCCAGCTACAACAGCAACGTCAGTAACTGATAAGATTGCTGAGCTAGTTAAGAAAGGTTACGAACTTGTTGATAATGGATTCAAATCAACAGATAAATTCGATAAAGATGCTGCAGTTGATCAAGAATATGTTGTGAAATTCAAAGCTAAAGTAGTGGATATTCCATCATTTGATCCAACTAAACCATCAAGTAACGATAATCCAAAACCAACTCCAGGTGTAACGCCAATCGATCCAAATAATCCAGATGGACCAAAATGGACTGAAGCATTAATCAACGCTGTAAAAGTACAAGAAGAAGTAACACGTACTATTAAGTATGTATACGAAGACGGTACTCCAGTAGCAGAATCTGATTTAACAAGTGTGGCTGATAAGAAAGTCAAAACACTTAAATTCACACGTTCTGGTAAGATTAATGTAGCGACAGGAGAAATCACATACGGAGATTGGTCGGCTGATCAAACATTCGAAGTAGTAACTTCTCCAACACTTGAGAAATACACTGCAGCAGTTGCAGGTGTAACACCAGCAGTTGCAGATGTACCAGCGAAAACTGTAGCGGCTACAGATAAAGACTTCGAAGAAGTAGTAGTTTATAAAACTAAATTAATTACAGTTGATCCAAAAGCTCCAGGCTATAAAGAACCTAAGAAAGATGAGCCAATTAATCCAAATGATCCAAATGGACCAAAATGGACTGATGAACTACTTGCGAAATTGAAGAATACTGAAAAAGTAACACGTACGATTTCGTACACTTACTCAACAGAAGCAAGTGAACTAAATCAAGCTGAAAAAGATGGCAACAAAGCTGGAACGAATGTAGCTGATCCATTCACTACAAAAGTTAATTACACTCGTGTAGCTCAAGTGAACCCAGTAACAGGTGAAATCACTTATGGAGAATGGGAAGCTAAGGATAACGATACTACACTAGAAGGAAAATCAGAACTTCCGAAAGTAGCAGGATATGTAGCAACAGGAGATGTAGAGACATCAACTAAACCTGTAGAAAATGTAAAAGCAGAAGATAAAGATATTACGGAAAAAGTAGTGTACAAAGCACTAGGTAAATATGTACCAGTTGTACCAGAAGGATTCACTCCTCCAACAATTCAAGATCCACAATATCCAAATAATCCAGATGATCCTACAAAACCAGGAACACCAACAACGACAATTCCATACGTACCAGGAACTACACCAGTAGGACCAGATGGACAACCGTTGAAACCAAAAGATCCGAATGATAAGACTAAAGGATATGAACCACCAGCTCCAACTACACCAACAGGAGATACAACAATCGTTTATACGAAAGATGGTTCTCAAGTAGCTGTAACGAAATTTGTAGATACAACTGGTAAAGGATTAGAACCTTCAGTAGTTGATACAGGAGATACAGGAAAATCATTTACGAAAGATGCAGATGTAACTGCAGCAATCAATAAGATTTTAGCTCGTGGATATGAAAAAGTAGCCAATGTAAATGCAGGTGAAAAAGACTATCCATCAACAGCTGCTGAAAAAGTATTTGATGCTGATGCATCAACCAACCAAGAATATACAGTAACATTCAAACCGATTGTTAAAGATATTCCAACTGATCCAACAACTCCAGGTTATGTGAAACCAGAACCAGGTCAACCAGTAGATCCAACAAAACCGGATGGACCGAAATGGCCTGACTCTGTTAAAGACTTGAAGACTACTGAATCTGTAACACGTACAATCAAGTATGTATACGAAGATGCAACTCCAGTTCCAGATGCTAAACTTGGTACAGATGTTCCAGATAAGAAAGTTCAAACTCTTGAGTTTACAAGAACAGCTAAAGTTAACCTTGTGACAGGAGAAGTTGAATATGGAGCATGGACACCTAAGACAACTGATGGATTCGAAGCTGTAACAACTCCTACAATTGATGGATATACTTCTGCGTTAGTAAGTAATCCAACAACAAGTGATGTTCCAGCTAAGACAGTAACAGCTGATGCAGCGGACTTCGAAGAAGTAGTTGTTTACAAAGTAAAACAAATTACAATTGATCCAAAAGATCCAAACTTCGATCCAAACACGCCTGTAGATCCAAACAATCCTAACGGACCAAAATACAAAGATCTAAAACTAGCTGAAGAAGTTAAACGTACAATTACGTACACTTATGCTGATGATGTAGCAGATACTGCTAAACGCGGAACTAAAGTAGAACCTGACCACGAAACTACAGTAAGCTTTACACGTACAGCAACAGTTAATGCTGTAACAAAAGAGATTACTTACAGTGAATGGACGGCTAAAGATAACGATACAACTCTTGAAGGAAAAGCGACTGTCCCAGTTAAAACTGGATATGTAGCAACAGGAGATGTAGAAGCATCTAAGAAAGATGTAACAGGTGTTAATGCAACGGATAAAGATATTGTAGAAGCAATTGTGTATAAAGATTTAGGTAAATTTGTACCAGTTGTTCCAGAAGGATTCACTCCTCCGACAATTGAAAACCCACAATATCCAAATAATCCAGATGATCCTACAAAACCAGGAACACCAACAACAACGATTCCTTACGTACCAGGAACTACACCAGTGGGACCAAATGGAAAACCATTAACTCCGAAAGATCCTAACGATCCAAAACAAGGATATAATCCACCAGTTCCAACGAACCCTACAGAAGACACTACTATTGTTTATACGAAAGATGGTTCTCAGGTAGCAGTTACACACTTCATTGAAGTAAACAGTGAAACGGATAAAACTGAAAAAGGTGGAGTAGCTCAATCAATCGTTGATACTGGAGATACAGGAAAAGCCTTCACGAAAAGTGCAGAAGTAGAGAAAACTATCGAAGCTCTGAAAGCTAAAGGTTATACAGTAGTAGAAAACAACTATCCAACAGATGGTAAGTTTGATGCAGATGCAACAACTAACCAAGAATATAAAGTTCTTGTAACAGTTAAACCTGCAACGGTAAATCCAAACGATCCAACTCCGACTCCAGGAAAACCAATCGATCCTAATAATCCAACAGGACCAAAATGGACTCCAGAGTTAATCAAAGAGTTAGAAGATGGACGTAAAGAAGAAGTTAAACGTACAATCAAGTATGTTTATGTGGATGGAACAAAAGCTGCTGATACAAAAGAAGAAACTAAGAACTTCAGCCGTTCAGCAACAATCAACCCAGTAACTGGTAAGATTACATTCGGAGAATGGTCACCAGCTCAAACATTTGGAGAAGTAACTTCACCAGAAATTAAGAACTATACTCCAAATAAAGCGACTGTACCAGCATCTGAAGTAACAGCAACTGCTGAAGATATCAATGAAACAGTAGTTTATACTACAAAACCAGTACCATTAGATCCAACTAAACCAACAGATCCAAACACACCAGATGTTACTCCAAAACCTGATGACAAAGTACCAAACGATCCAAAAGGACGTACTTACAAAGAATTAGGATTAATCGAAGAAGTAACACACACAGTTCACTACAAACTAGCTGACGGATCAGATGCAGGTATCCCTGATAATGTCCAAACATTAACATTCACTCGTACAGCTGACTTAGATCCAGTAACAGGAGCAATCTCTAACTTCACTGATTGGAAAGCTAAAGATGACGATAAAACAATCGATGCTGTAACAACACCAAACAAACCTGGATATGTAGCTTCAGCTGCGACATCAACAGTTCGTGAAAATGTTAAAGCTACGGATAAAGATAGTGAAGAAACCATCATCTACCGTAAACTTGGTTCATATGTACCGGTAATTCCAGAAGGAGTAACGCCTCCACCAGGAACTGATTTAACACCAAAACCATATGAAAACCCAACTAATGAAGATCCTACAAAACCAGGAACACCTACTGAAACTCCAGTAGTACCATACATCCCTGGAACAACACCAGTAGGACCAGATGGTAAACCATTAACTCCGAAAGATCCTAATGATCCAACGAAAGGATATGAAGTACCAAAACAACCAGAAGATCCAACTCAAAATACTACAATCACGTATGTGAAAGATGGTTCTCAAGTTGCTCTAGTTCACTTCATTAAAGCTGATGGAACTGCTGTTCACGTATCAGTTGCAGAAGCAGGAGACACAGGTAAAGCAATCAAGACAACAAACATCGATAACGCTAAATCTGAATTAGAAGCTAAAGGTTATGAAGTTGTTGCACCTACAGATGCAGCTTACACAGCAGAACGTGTAGCATTCTACGCTGATGCAAATCGTACATTCGATGATAAAGATGACAAAGGTAATGATGGAATTAGCCAAGTTTATTACGTAATCGTTAAAGAAGGAATCACTCCAATCGATCCAGATAAACCGCTAGATCCAAACAATCCAAATACAACTCCAAAACCAGGAGACAAAGTACCTGGAGATCCAAAACAACGTACATTTGAACAACTAGGATTACTAGATGAAGTAAATCGTACAATCAACTACAAATATGCAAATACTGATAAAGTAGACGCTGATAAACGTGGTCAAGAGGCTCGTCCAACTGTAGAACAAAAACTTCGTTACTCTCGTAAAGGTGACCTAAACAAAGTAACAGGTGAAATCACTTATACTTCTGATTGGACAGCACCACAAACATTAGCAGAAGTAACTTCTCCAGTTATCGAAGGATATGTTGCGGACATTAAAGCAGCTGAAAAAGTAGAGAACGTTGCTCATGATGCAGCTGATTCAGTAGTAAACGTTGTTTACTCACCACTAGGTAAATATGTACCAAAAGTACCAGAAGGTTTTGAAGTTCCAAAAGTTGAGAAACCTCAATATCCAAACGATCCAACAGATCCAACTAAACCAGGAACACCAACAACAGTGATTCCTCACGTTCCAGGAACAACTCCAAAAGATCCAAATGGAAATCCACTGAAACCAGTAGATCCAAATGATCCAAGTAAAGGATATGTTCCACCAACACCTGAAAATCCAACAGAAGATACGCAAATCACTTATGAGAAAGATACTCAAAAAGCGAAAGTAACTTATGTAGTAGAAGGAACAGGAACAGTACTTCATACAGATAACCTAAAAGGTAAATCTGGAGAACCGATCGACTACAGTACAGTAGCTAAACTTGCTGAATTGAAAGCTCTAGGATATGATCTAGTAAGTGACGGATTCACAACTGCTACAGATAAGAACTACGATAAAGATACGAAAGTAGATCAAAGCTTCGTAGTAACTGTTAAACCACACGTTGAGCCAATCAAACCAGTAGATCCAGAAAATCCAAATGATCCAAATAAACCAAAACCAGGTGATCCAATCGATCCAAATAACCCTGATGGACCAAAATGGACTGAAGATCTAATTAAGAAGATTGATACAACTCGTCACGTTAACCGTACAATTAAGTATGTTAACGAAAAAGGTGAGGAAGTAGCTAAGAAAGTAACAGATAAAGTTACATTCACTCGTGAAGCTAAGATCAACGCTGTAACAGGTGAAATCACTTACGGTGACTGGACAGCTAAAGATGGAGATACAACATTTGATAAAGTTGAATCACCAGTAGTTAAAGGCTACATCCTGAAAGATGCCAAACAAAAAGAATTAGCAGCTACAACAAGATTAACTGCAGATTCTAAAGATGAAAACATCGAAGTTGTCTACACTAAACTTGGTTCATGGGTACCAAAAGTACCAGAAGGTTCTACACCAGTTCCTCCGGTTACGTATCCAAATGATCCAAACGATCCAACTAAACCAGGAACTGATAAACCTAAAGTGCCTTATATCCCAGGAGCTACACCAGTGGTACCAAAAGATCCAACTAAACCAATTAGTCCGGATAACCCACTAGTTCCATTAACACCAGTAGCTCCAAACGATCCAACTAAAGGATATGAAGTACCACCAGTACCAACAAATCCAAGTACAGATACACCAATCTACTATGTAACTGATAAGCAAAAAGCTATCACAAACTTTAAAGATAAAGGTGGTAAGGTAGTATCTGATCCAGTAGTAGATGAAGGTGATTCAGGATCTAAATTTACTAAGTCTGGAGATGTTGAAAGTAAGATTAAAGAACTTGTTAAGAAAGGTTACATTGTAGAAAGCAATGATTACCCTTCTGCAGATAATGATAGAGTATTCGATAAAGACAAAGATAAAGACCAAGTCTTTAACGTGGTAGTTACTCCACTTATCGTGCCAACAAATCCAAATAATCCTGATAAACCAATGGTGCCAACAGATCCAACAAAACCAGTGAGTCCAAATAACCCACTGAAACCTGTAACACCATCTACACCAGAACCAGGTAAACCAGTATTCCCTGGAGATCCAAACAGCCCAGTATGGCCAAATACTGTGAAAGATCTTGTAACTGAGAAATCAGCTACACGTACGATCAAATATGTAGATCGCAACGGAAAAGAAGTTTCTGAAACTCGTGTTGAGACAATCAAGTTCACTCGTGAAGCGAAAGTTAACTTAGTAACTGGTGAAATCACATATGGTGAATGGACAACAGATCGTAACGATGATATCTTCAACGGTTACCAAGTACCAGTTGTGAAAGGATACATCGCTAAAGCTGGTGATCTAGAATCATCAACTAAAGATGTACAAGTAACTCCTGATACAATCAAGGATATCAATGAAACAGTGATTTACGATAAGTTAGGTTCATGGATTCCAAATATTCCAGGAACACCAACAAATCCAATCACTTATCCAAACGATCCTAAAGATCCAACGAAACCAGGAACAGATAAACCTAAAGTACCTTATGTACCAGGATTTATCCCTGTAGATCCAGAAGGTCAACCATTGAAACCAGTTGATCCAAATGATCCAACAAAAGGATATGAAGTACCAGAGGTACCTGGGGATCCAACGAAAGATACACCAATCAACTACATTCCTAAGGANCCTAAACCAAACCCAACTCCTTACCCAGGACCAAATCCTGCTCCAGCTCCTAAACCAGAGCCAAAACCAAATCCAGAAACTCCAAAACCTGTAAAACCAGCAGATAATGGAGATAACAACGGAGACAATAATGGAACTCCAACAACTCCAGCTCAACCAGCAGAGCCTTCTACACCTCAATACATGGATGGTCAACGTGAACTTCCAAATACAGGTACAGAAGATCATGCTAGCCTTGCAGCACTCGGACTTCTAGGAGCCCTAAGTGGATTTGGATTGATTGCTCGTAAGAAAAGAGAAGATGAAGAATAATTAATTTGATTTTCATTAAATGCTAACTTGCAATCAAATACAGAAAGAACTTGAGATTTATTATCTCAGGTTCTTTTCTTTTTTTGAAAATGGTATAATATAGTGAGAACGATAGAGGAGAAGTGTAAATTGATCGCACAACTAGATACAAAAACAGTCTATAGTTTTATGGAGAGCGTCATTTCGATCGACAAGTATGTGAGAGCAGCTAAAGAATTCGGCTACACTCATCTGGCCATGATGGATATTGATAATCTTTATGGTGCTTTTGACTTTCTAGAGGTTACAAAAAAATACGGAATTCATCCTTTATTAGGGCTTGAAATAAATGTGCTTGTAGATGATAAAGATGTGAATCTGCGCTTTTTAGCTTTATCTAGTGTGGGCTATCAGCAGTTGATGAAGCTTTCAACAGCTAAGATGCAGGGGGAGAAAAGTTGGTCAGTTCTATCACAGTATCTAGAGGATATTGCGGTAATTGTGCCTTATTTTGAAGAACTTGAGTTGTTAAATCTAGGTTGTGATTACTATATAGGGGTTTATCCAGAAACACTGGCCAGCAAATTTCATCATCCTATTTTACCACTGTATCGGGTCAATGCTTTTGAATGCAGGGATAGAGAAGTTTTACAAGTCTTAACAGCGATTAAAGAAAATCTCCCCCTCAGAGAAGTTCCCTTGCGTTCGAGACAAGATGTTTTTATATCAGCAAGTTCTTTAGAGAAACTATTCCAAGAACGTTTTCCTCAAGCCTTGGAAAACTTAGAAAAGCTTATTTCAGGTATTTCTTATGATTTGGATACTAGTCTGAAACTGCCTCGCTTTAATCCATCTAGACCAGCAGTAGAAGAGTTGAGAGAACGCGCTGAGCTTGGGCTTGCTCAGAAGGGGTTGACTAGTAAAGAATATCAAGACCGCCTAGACCAAGAATTAGCTGTTATCCATGATATGGGCTTTGACGATTATTTCTTGGTTGTCTGGGATTTGTTGCGTTTTGGACGTTCAAATGGCTATTATATGGGAATGGGACGAGGTTCCGCAGTTGGTAGCTTGGTTTCCTATGCTTTAGATATTACAGGTATTGACCCAGTAGCGAAAAATCTTATTTTTGAACGTNTCCTCAATCGTGGACGCTATACCATGCCTGATATTGATATTGATATTCCTGATATTTATCGTCCAGATTTTATCAGATATGTTGGTAATAAATATGGTAGTAAACATGCAGCTCAAATCGTTACTTTTTCTACCTTTGGGGCCAAGCAAGCTTTACGTGATGTTTTGAAGCGCTTTGGTGTGCCAGAGTATGAATTATCTGCAATTACCAAGAAAATCAGTTTTCGTGATAATCTCAAGTCGGCCTATGAAGGGAACCTACAGTTTCGTCAGCAAATCAATAGTAAGTTAGAATACCAAAAAGCCTTTGAAATTGCCTGCAAGATTGAGGGTTATCCAAGACAAACCTCTGTCCATGCGGCTGGTGTTGTAATCAGTGACCAAGATTTGACCAACTACATCCCTCTAAAGCATGGTGACGAAATTCCACTGACTCAGTATGATGCTCATGGAGTCGAAGCAAGTGGACTTTTGAAGATGGATTTTCTGGGACTAAGAAATTTGACCTTTGTCCAGAAGATGCAAGAATTACTTGCAGAAACAGAAGGTATTCATATAAAAATAGAAGAAATCGATTTGGAAGACAAAGAAACTCTAGCTTTATTTGCTTCTGGTAATACTAAAGGGATCTTTCAATTTGAGCAACCTGGCGCTATTCGCCTACTTAAACGTGTTCAACCAGTCTGCTTTGAAGATGTCGTAGCGACTACTTCCCTAAATCGACCAGGTGCTAGTGATTATATCAATAATTTTGTGGCAAGAAAGCATGGGCAGGAAGAAGTGACTGTGTTGGATCCAGTGCTGGAGGATATTTTGGCTCCAACCTATGGCATTATGCTCTATCAGGAGCAGGTTATGCAGGTAGCTCAGCGTTTTGCTGGATTTAGTCTTGGGAAAGCCGATATTTTACGTCGGGCTATGGGGAAAAAGGATGCCTCTGCCATGCATGAGATGAGAGAATCCTTTATCCAAGGGGCATTAGAAGCTGGCCATACAGCGGAAAAGGCAGAGCAGGTCTTTGATGTCATGGAGAAGTTTGCAGGTTATGGGTTTAACCGATCTCACGCCTATGCTTACTCAGCCTTGGCCTTCCAGCTAGCCTATTTCAAAACGCATTATCCAGCCATTTTTTATCAGGTCATGTTGAATTCTGCCAACAGTGATTATGTAACAGATGCCTTAGAAGCAGGTTTTGAAGTAGCCCCATTGTCCATTAATACTATTCCCTATCACGATAAAATTGCCAACAAGTCTATCTATCTAGGTTTGAAATCGATTAAGGGGCTCAGCAAGGATTTGGCGCTTTGGATTATCGAACATAGACCTTATTCTAATATTGAAGATTTTTTATCTAAACTACCTGAGAATTATCTGAAACTTCCCTTGCTGGAACCTTTGGTAAAAGTTGGTCTTTTCGATTCATTTGAAAAAAATCGTCAAAAAGTATNCAATAATTTAGCTAATCTATTTGAATTTGTGAAAGTATTAGGAAGCTTATTTGGAGAGACCATTTACAGTTGGCAAAATTCGGAGGACTGGTCGGAGCAAGAAAAATTCTATATGGAACAAGAGCTTCTAGGAGTAGGCGTCAGTAAACATCCCCTACAAGCTATTGCAAGTAAGGCTGTTTACCCAATTACACCAATCGGAAATTTGTCAGAAAATAGTCATTCTATTATATTGGTTGAAGTTCAGAAGATAAAAGTAATTCGTACCAAAAAGGGTGAAAATATGGCTTTCTTACAGGTGGATGACAGTAAGAAAAAATTGGATGTTACACTCTTTTCAGATTTATATCGACAGGTTGGTCAGGAAGTAAGAGAAGGGGCCTTCTACTATATCAAAGGGAAAGTCCAGTCACGTGATGGCCGTCTGCAAATGATTGCACAAGAAATAAGAGAAGCAGTTGCTGAGCGCTTTTGGATTCAGGTGAAAAATCATGATTCGGATCAAGAAATTTCGAGAATTTTAGACCAGTATAAAGGCCCAATCCCAGTCATTATCAGGTATGAAGAGGAACAGAGAACGATTGTTTCTCCCCATCATTTTGTAGCTAAATCTGATGAATTAGAAGCGAAATTGAATGGAATAGTTATGAAAACGATTTATCGCTAAAATTACGGAAAATAGAAGAATTTTCAACGTAAATGTGGTATAATCAGTAAGAATGTTAAAAGAAAAAGGAGCATAACCAATATGAAACGTATTGCTGTTTTGACTAGTGGTGGAGACGCCCCTGGTATGAACGCTGCCATCCGTGCAGTTGTTCGTCAAGCAATTTCAGAAGGAATGGAAGTATTTGGTATCTATGATGGATATGCTGGTATGGTTGCTGGTGAAATTCATCCCCTAGATGCGGCTTCAGTAGGAGACATCATTTCTCGTGGTGGTACTTTCCTTCACTCAGCTCGCTACCCAGAGTTCGCTCAACTTGAAGGGCAACTTAAAGGGATTGAGCAATTGAAAAAACACGGGATTGAAGGTGTAGTTGTTATCGGTGGTGACGGTTCTTACCACGGTGCTATGCGTTTGACTGAACACGGCTTCCCAGCTATCGGTCTTCCAGGTACAATCGATAATGATATCGTTGGTACTGACTTCACAATCGGTTTCGACACAGCGGTTACTACTGCTATGGACGCTATCGATAAGATTCGCGATACATCATCAAGTCACCGTCGTACATTTGTTATCGAAGTTATGGGTCGTAACGCTGGTGATATCGCTCTTTGGGCTGGTATTGCAACTGGTGCTGATGAAATCATCATTCCTGAAGAAGGATTCAAGATTGAAGATATCGTAGAAAGCATTAAATGTGGTTATGAGTGTGGTAAAAAACACAATATCATCGTTTTGGCAGAAGGTGTGATGTCAGCAGCTGAATTTGGTCAAAAACTTAAAGAAGCTGGAGATACAAGCGACCTTCGTGTGACAGAACTTGGACATATTCAACGTGGTGGTTCTCCAACTGCGCGTGACCGTGTTTTGGCGTCACGTATGGGTGCGCATGCCGTTAAACTTCTTAAAGAAGGTATTGGTGGTGTTGCGGTTGGTATCCGTAACGAGAAAATGGTTGAAAACCCAATTCTGGGAACTGCAGAAGAAGGAGCTTTGTTTAGCTTGACTGCAGACGGTAAGATTGTGGTTAACAACCCACACAAAGCTGACCTTGAGCTATCTAGCTTGAATAAGAGCTTGTCATAATTTATAATTATTGTTAATAAGACCAAAAAGGTCATATATATAAAGGAGTCACAAAAATCATGAACAAACGTGTAAAAATCGTTGCAACTTTGGGACCTGCGGTAGAAATCCGTGGTGGTAAAAAATTCGGTGATGACGGATACTGGGGTGAAAAACTTGATGTTGAAGCTTCAGCTAAAAACATTGCCAAATTGATTGAAGCTGGTGCTAACACATTCCGTTTCAACTTCTCACACGGTGACCACCAAGAACAAGGTGACCGTATGGCAACTGTTAAACTTGCTGAAAAACTTGCAGGTAAAAAAGTTGGTTTCCTTCTTGATACAAAAGGACCAGAAATCCGTACTGAATTGTTTGAAGGAGATGCCAAAGAGTACTCTTACACAACTGGTGAGAAAATCCGTGTTGCAACTAAACAAGGAATCAAATCAACTCGTGATGTGATTGCATTGAACGTTGCTGGTGCTCTTGATATCTATGATGATGTTGAAGTTGGTCGTCAAGTTTTGGTTGACGATGGTAAACTTGGTCTTCGTGTAGTTGCTAAAGATGACGCAACTCGTGAATTCGAAGTTGAAGTTGAAAACGATGGCGTAATTGCTAAACAAAAAGGTGTTAACATTCCTAACACTAAAATTCCTTTCCCAGCTCTTGCTGAACGTGATAACGACGATATCCGCTTTGGTCTTGAACAAGGAATTAACTTCATCGCGATTTCATTCGTACGTACTGCAAAAGACGTGAACGAAGTTCGTGCAATCTGTAAAGAAACTGGAAACGGACACGTTCAATTGTTCGCTAAAATCGAAAATCAACAAGGTATCGATAACTTGGATGAAATCATCGAAGCTGCAGATGGTATCATGATTGCTCGTGGTGACATGGGTATCGAAGTACCATTCGAGATGGTTCCAGTTTACCAAAAAATGATTATCAAGAAAGTCAATGCTGCAGGTAAAGTTGTTATCACTGCAACAAACATGCTTGAAACAATGACTGAAAAACCACGTGCAACTCGTTCAGAAGTATCAGACGTATTCAACGCTGTTATCGACGGAACTGACGCTACAATGCTTTCAGGAGAGTCTGCAAACGGTAAATACCCACTTGAGTCAGTAACTACAATGGCTACAATCGACAAGAACGCTCAAACTCTTCTTAACGAATACGGACGTTTGAACTCAGATTCATTTGAACGTAACTCTAAGACAGAAGTAATGGCTTCAGCTGTTAAAGATGCTACTAACTCAATGGACATTAAATTGGTTGTAACTCTTACTAAGACAGGTCACACTGCACGTTTGATTTCTAAATACCGTCCAAATGCTGACATCTTGGCATTGACATTCGACGAATTGACAGAACGTGGATTGATGTTGAACTGGGGTGTTATCCCAATGTTGACAGATGCTCCATCATCAACTGACGATATGTTTGAAATTGCTGAACGTAAAGCAGTTGAAGCAGGTCTTGTACAATCTGGTGACGATATCGTTATCGTAGCAGGTGTACCACTTGGAGAAGCTGTACGTACAAACACAATGCGTATCCGTACAGTACGTTAATCTAACACTAAAAAGCCTATCATATCAAGCTTTCTAGCCTGTATGATGGGCTCTTTTTTTGTACCGAGGGGCAAATAATTTTTAAGTAAGCTTGGTAACTATACAAATACGATTCAGCTAATATAATTGAAAATGATGGAAAAAAAGGTGAATTTATGATATACTTTAATGCAGGACCTTTTTAGAAATTTTGAAAGAGTATAAAAAATTTAAAATGAGAAAAATTGTTATCAATGGTGGCTTGCCCCTGCAAGGTGAGATTACCATTAGTGGCGCAAAAAATAGTGTAGTAGCTTTGATTCCGGCTATTATCTTGGCTGATGATGTGGTGACTTTGGACTATGTTCCAGATATTTCGGATGTAGCAAGTCTTGTTGAAATTATGGAATTGATGGGAGCTACTGTTAAGCGTTATGAAGATGTCTTGGAGATTGATCCAAGAGGGGTTCGAAATATTCCAATGCCTTATGGGAAAATCAATAGTCTTCGTGCATCTTATTATTTTTATGGAAGTCTTTTAGGTCGCTTTGGTGAAGCTACTGTTGGTTTACCTGGTGGATGTGATTTGGGACCACGTCCTATCGACTTACACCTTAAGGCTTTTGAAGCTATGGGTGCCACTGTTAGCTACGAGGGAGATAACATGAAGTTATCTGCTAAAGATTCAGGACTCCATGGTGCAAGTATTTACATGGATACGGTTAGTGTGGGTGCGACGATTAATACGATGATTGCTGCGGTTAAAGCAAATGGTCGTACTATTATTGAAAATGCAGCCCGTGAACCTGAGATTATTGACGTTGCTACTCTCTTGAATAATATGGGTGCTCATATCCGTGGTGCTGGAACCAATATTATTATTATTGATGGTGTTGAGAAATTACATGGAACGCGTCATCAGGTGATTCCAGACCGTATTGAAGCTGGTACATATATTTCCTTAGCTGCTGCAGTTGGTAAGGGAATTCGTATTAATAATGTACTATACGAACACCTGGAAGGATTTATTGCTAAGTTGGAAGAAATGGGAGTGAGAATGACTGTATCTGAAGACAGTATTTTTGTCGAGGAACAGTCTAATTTGAAAGCAATCAATATTAAGACAGCTCCTTACCCAGGCTTTGCTACTGACCTGCAACAACCAATTACTCCTCTCTTGTTAACAGCAGAAGGGCGTGGTACCATTATTGATACCATTTATGAAAAACGTGTAAACCATGTCTTTGAACTAGCAAAGATGGATGCGGATATTAAGACTACAAACGACCATATTTTATATACCGGAGGACGTAGTTTACGTGGTGCAAGTGTAAAAGCTACTGACCTTAGAGCTGGGGCCGCACTTGTCATTGCTGGTTTGATGGCTGAAGGTAAAACTGAAATTACAAATATTGAGTTCATCTTACGTGGTTATTCAGATATTATTGAAAAATTACGTAATCTAGGAGCGGATATTACACTTGTTGAAGAATAAACCGTAGAGGTGTTTATGAATATTTGGACCAAATTAGCAATGTTTTCTTTTTTTGAAACGGATCGCTTGTATTTGCGTCCTTTCTTTTTTAGTGATAGTCAGGATTTTTATGAGATAGCTTCGAATCCAGAAAATCTTCAATTTATTTTCCCAACTCAAGCTAGTCCAGAAGAGAGTCAATATGCGCTGGCCAATTATTTTATGAAGTCTCCTTTAGGTGTATGGGCTATTTGTGACAAGAAAACTGAAAAAATGATTGGTTCAATTAAGTTTGAAAAGCTAGATGAAATTAAAAAAGAAGCAGAACTTGGTTATTTTTTGAGAAAAGATGTATGGTGTCAAGGTTTTATGACAGAAGTTGTAAGAAAACTTTGCCAACTTTCTTTTGAGGAATTTGGTTTAAAACAATTATCCATCATCACCCACCTTGAAAATGAAGCTAGTCAACAGGTTGCTCTTAAGTCTGGATTTCGATTGATTCGTCAGTTTAAAGGAAGTGATCGCTATACAAAAAAAATGCGTGATTATCTTGAGTTTCGCTTTGTAAAGGGAGAAATTAATGAGTAAACACCAAGAAATTCTAAGTTATTTGGAAGAATTACCTGTTGGTAAAAGAGTCAGTGTTCGAAGTATTTCCAACCATCTAGGAGTCAGTGATGGAACGGCTTATCGGGCCATTAAAGAAGCTGAAAATCGTGGAATTGTAGAGACTCGTCCAAGAAGTGGTACTATCCGTGTTAAATCTCAGAAAGTTGCTATTGAAAGATTAACATTTGCAGAAATTGCAGAAGTGACTTCTTCTGAGGTTTTGGCTGGGCAAGAAGGTTTAGAGAGAGAATTTAGTAAGTTTTCAATCGGTGCCATGACTGAGCAAAATATTTTGTCTTACCTTCATGATGGGGGACTCTTGATTGTCGGAGACCGGACTCGTATTCAATTATTAGCGCTGGAAAATGAAAATGCCGTTCTTGTGACAGGTGGATTTCAGGTTCATGATGATGTGATTAAACTGGCTAATCAAAAAGGAATTCCTGTTTTAAGAAGCAAACATGACACTTTCACCGTTGCGACCATGATCAATAAAGCCTTGTCAAATGTTCAAATCAAAACAGATATTTTGACAGTTGAGAAACTGTACCGTCCGAGTCATGAGTATGGTTTTTTGAGAGAGACTGACACTGTTAAAGATTATTTGGACTTGGTACGTAAGAATCGTAGTAGTCGTTTCCCTGTTATTAATCAACATCAGGTTGTTGTTGGGGTTGTTACTATGAGAGATGCTGGTGATAAGTCACCAAGTACAACAATTGATAAGGTCATGTCTCGTAGTCTATTTTTAGTTGGATTATCTACAAATATTGCCAATGTGAGTCAACGGATGATTGCTGAAGATTTTGAAATGGTACCAGTTGTTCGTAATAATCAAACCTTGCTTGGGGTTGTAACCAGACGAGATGTCATGGAGAAGATGAGTCGTTCCCAAGTTTCGGCTCTACCAACTTTTTCTGAGCAGATTGGTCAAAAACTTTCTTATCACCATGATGAAGTAGTGATTACAGTGGAACCCTTTATGCTAGAGAAGAACGGTGTTTTGGCTAATGGTGTATTAGCAGAAATTCTGACCCACATGACTCAAGATTTGGTTGTGAATAGTGGTCGCAATCTCATTATCGAGCAGATGCTAATCTACTTTTTGCAGGCTGTTCAGATAGATGATACACTGCGCATTCAAGCACGCNTTATCCACCATACTAGACGGTCAGCTATTATTGATTACGATATTTATCATGGTCATCAGATTGTTTCAAAAGCAAATGTAACCGTTAAAATTAATTAGAAACTAGGAGAAAAAATGATAACATTAAAATCAGCTCGTGAAATTGAAGCTATGGATAAGGCCGGTGATTTTCTAGCAAGTATTCATATCGGCTTGCGTGATTTGATTAAGCCTGGAGTAGATATGTGGGAAGTTGAAGAATACGTTCGCCGTCGTTGTAAGGAAGAAAATTTCCTTCCACTTCAGATTGGGGTTGACGGTGCCATGATGGACTATCCTTATGCTACTTGTTGCTCTCTTAACGATGAAGTAGCTCACGCTTTCCCTCGTCACTATATCTTGAAAGATGGTGATTTGCTCAAGGTTGATATGGTTTTGGGAGGTCCTATTGCTAAATCTGACCTGAATGTCTCAAAACTAAACTTCAACAATGTGGAGCAAATGAAAAAATACACCCAGAGCTACTCTGGTGGCCTAGCAGACTCATGTTGGGCTTATGCTGTTGGTACGCCGTCCGAAGAAGTGAAAAACTTGATGGATGTAACCAAAGAAGCTATGTACAAGGGAATCGAGCAAGCTGTTGTTGGAAATCGTATTGGTGATATTGGTGCAGCTATTCAAGAATACGCTGAAAGTCGTGGTTACGGTGTAGTACGTGATTTGGTTGGTCATGGTGTTGGCCCAACTATGCATGAAGAACCAATGGTTCCTAACTATGGTATTGCTGGTCGTGGACTTCGTCTCCGTGAAGGAATGGTCTTGACTATTGAACCGATGATCAATACAGGTGACTGGGAAATCGATACAGATATGAAGACTGGTTGGGCGCATAAGACCATTGACGGTGGCCTATCTTGTCAATATGAACACCAATTTGTCATTACTAAGGATGGTCCGGTAATCTTGACTAGCCAAGGAGAAGAAGGAACTTATTAAAATAATTAAAGGAAGATTGAAGAAAAAGTCGACTTGGACAACTTTCTTCAATCGTTTTCTTTTATCTAACATCATAGTAAAAACAGTTAACCGTAGCAAACTTGATACAAATTTTAACATTTATAGTACAATAGGTTTAAACTCTTAAGAAAGTAGGTTTTTTATTGGAAACGATATTATTTTCAATCTCCGTTTTTTTAGCAGGGGTCTTGTCCTTCTTTTCACCTTGTATTTTTCCTCTATTACCAGTTTATACTGGAATTTTGTTGGATGATCAGGAAAGCGCAAAAAGCTTCTCTTTGTTTGGAAGAAAGGTTGCCTGGTCGGGTTTGATTCGGACGCTTTGCTTTATCGCAGGTATTTCTCTCATTTTCTTTATTCTAGGTTTTGGTGCGGGTTACTTTGGTAATATTCTCTATGCCAAATGGTTTCGCTATACTATGGGTACGATTATCATCATTCTAGGCCTTCACCAGATGGAAATTTTTCATTTTAAGAAATTAGAGGTTCAAAAAAGCTTTACTTTTAAGAAATCCGCAGCCAATCGTTATTGGTCAGCCTTTTTACTCGGTATTACCTTTAGTTTTGGTTGGACGCCTTGTATTGGTCCTGTTTTGAGTTCTGTTTTAGCACTTGCGGCTTCTGGAGGCAATGGCGCTTGGCAAGGAGCAATCTATACCTTGATATACACTCTGGGGATGGCCATTCCTTTCTTGGTCTTGGCCCTAGCTTCAGGAATAGTGATGCCTTATTTTAGTAAAATTAAACGTCATATGATGCTACTGAAGAAAATTGGTGGTTTCCTCATTATTTTAATGGGAATTTTGTTACTATTAGGACAAGTAAATGTTCTAGCTGGAATTTTTGAATAAAGGAGAAAAAGATGAAAAAAGTAATGTTTGCTGGCTTAAGCCTCTTGTCATTAGTCATATTGATTGCCTGTGGTGAGGAAGAGACTAAAAAGACTCAAGCTCCACAACAATCCCCAAAACAACAGCAACAAACGACTGTACAACAAATTGCTGTTGGAAAAGATGCGCCAGACTTCACTTTGCAATCTATGGATGGTAAAGAAGTTAAGTTATCTGATTATAAGGGGAAAAAAGTCTACTTGAAGTTTTGGGCTTCATGGTGTGGTCCATGTAAGAAAAGTATGCCAGAGTTGATGGAATTAGCTGCGAAACAAGATCGTGATTTTGAAATTCTTAGTGTCATTGCACCAGGAATTCAAGGTGAAAAAACTGTCGAGCAATTCCCACAATGGTTCCAAGATCAAGGTTATAAAGATATCCCAGTACTTTATGACACAAAAGGAACCACCTTCCAAGCTTATCAAATTCGAAGCATTCCTACAGAATACCTGATTGATAGTCAAGGAAAGATTGGCAAGATTCAATTTGGTGTTATCAGCAACGCGGATGCAGAAGCAGCCTTTAAAGAAATGAACTAGAATAGATAAAAATCTGATTACAAGAGAGTAGTCAGATTTTTTTAGAAAAATATTTTATAAATATTCACAAATATCCCATATTTATGGTAAAATAGAATCATCATTTTATTTTGGAGTCAAAGATGAATATATTTAGGACAAAGAATGTTAGTTTAGATAAAACAGAGATGCACAGGCATTTGAAGTTATGGGATTTGATTTTGTTAGGTATCGGAGCCATGGTAGGGACAGGTGTCTTTACAATCACAGGTACTGCAGCTGCAACTCTAGCGGGTCCAGCCCTAGTGATTTCAATCGTCATTTCTGCCTTGTGTGTGGGATTATCAGCCCTCTTTTTTGCAGAATTTGCTTCACGAGTACCTGCTACAGGTGGTGCCTACAGTTATCTCTATGCCATCTTAGGAGAATTCCCAGCCTGGTTGGCAGGTTGGTTAACCATGATGGAGTTCATGACAGCTATATCAGGTGTGGCTTCAGGTTGGGCAGCGTATTTTAAAGGCTTGCTCTCTCAATACGGGATAGCCCTTCCTCAGGCTTTAAATGGTACCTTTAATCCTCAAGCAGGGACATTTGTTGATTTATTGCCTATTCTTGTCTTGGTTCTAGTTACCTCGCTTGTTTTACTCAATGCTAAAGCAGCCTTACGCTTTAATTCAATGCTAGTTATTTTGAAATTTTCCGCTTTAGCTCTCTTTGTTTTAGTAGGAATTTGGCATATCAAGCTTGATAATTGGAGCAATTTCGCTCCTTACGGTTTTGGACAAATCTATGGCGCTAGTACCGGTATTATGGCTGGTGCTTCCTTAATGTTCTTTGGATTTTTGGGATTTGAATCCATCTCTATGGCTGTAGATGAAGTCAAGACTCCTCAAAAAAATATTCCTAGAGGGATTGTCTTATCGCTTTCGATCGTAACCATTCTATATGCCTTGGTTACTCTTGTTTTGACTGGTGTTGTCCATTATAGCCATCTAAATGTCGATGATGCCGTTGCCTTTGCTCTTCGCAGCGTTGGGATTAGTTGGGCAGCCAACTATGTGTCATTAGTGGCTATTTTGACCTTGATTACGGTTTGTATCTCGATGACCTATGCCCTATCTCGTATGATTTACAGCTTAGCTCGTGATGGATTGATGCCTGTTGCCTTTAAAGAACTGACCAAAACAAGCAAGGTACCCAAAAATGCTACTATCTTGACAGGTCTAGCTTCAGCAGTAGCAGCAGGAATCTTCCCTCTTGCTAGTATCGCAGCCTTCTTAAATATTTGTACCTTGGCCTACTTGATCATGCTAGCTTATGGCCTGATTCGTTTACGGAAAGAAAAAGGGATGCCAAAATCTGGAGAATTTAAAACACCATTGGTACCCTTGTTACCCATTTTATCAATCATCATTTGTTTATCCTTTATGTTGCAGTATAATATGGAAACCTGGATTGCTTTCCTAGTTGCTTTGTTGATAGGAAGTATCATTTACTTTACTTATGGCTATCAGCATTCTATTTTAGAAATGATTCGAACTTCTGAAAATAATAAATAAAAAAGGCTTAGAAAGATTTAATTATAGTCTTTCTAAGTCTTTTATTTTTTATAAAATTTTAGAGCTATAGTACAATAAAAATCTAATAAAGAATTAGGTTTTATTATCAATCATTATCATTTTTTACACTAGCAGATATTAATAAGTGGAACAGATAAAGCATATTATCAGTAGATACTATTATGGTTAACTTTAATGAAAGAAATTTCCAGATTAATTAAATTTATATTTCTTCTTTTTCAAAGGTAAATCCTTCACCAAGGATTTCGTGAGCTTCTGTAATAGTGATAAATGCTTGAGGATCAATTCGATGAATCATTTCCTTCATTTTAACAATTTCATTTCTGCCGACAATACAATAGATGATTTTCAAATCTTCTTTACTATAGTAGCCTTGACCTGAGATGAAAGTAACACCTCTTCCTAGGTCATCATTAATCGCTTTAGCAAGTTGATCAGGACGTTTTGTAATAATCATAAATCCTTTACCTGCATAGCCACCTTCGCCAATCAAATCAATGACACGAGAAACAATAAAATCAAACAAGAGCGTGTAGGTAACCAATCTCAAATCTTTGAAGATTAGGAGAATAAGCATGAGAATACAAAAATCTAAGATAAAGAGCAACTTCCCCATAGATATATGAGTGTATTTGTTGAGAATACGAGCTAGAATATCGGTTCCTCCAGTTGTACCACCAGCATTAAAGATAATTCCAAGGCCAATTCCCAATAGAATCCCAGCTATAAGGGCTGTAATCAGTAAATCACCTTGCAGATCAATATGAAGGGGAATACGCTCAAAAAAAGCCAACCAGGCGGACAGAGCTAAGGTCCCTAGTAAACTGGAATAGAGGGATTTGGCTCCAAATATTTTCCAAGCTAGGATGAAAAGGGGAATGTTAATCAGCAAGTTCATGAGAGAAACAGGGATTTTAAAAAGATAAAAGGTGATGAGGGTAATACCTGTCGCCCCTCCTTCAAAGAGATGATGAGGAACTACAAAATAAGTCAACCCAAAAGCATAGATAGCAGCACCTAGTAAAATGGTTAAAATGGGATAAATTTTTTTAATCATAGGGACCTCTTTTCTTATAAGTAGATTATATCAAATTTTTAAGGAAAATTTGAATGACTCCATTAGGATTTTTAATCTTTTTTTGATATAATTAAAAGTAAGAAAACCAATCTGAATCCTAAAATAGAAAGATTGATACTATGACAAAAATTAAGATTGTAACCGATTCATCTGTTACTATTGAACCTGAACTAGTAAAACAATTAGATATCACTGTTGTTCCGTTATCTGTAATGATTGATAATGTTGTCTATTCTGATGCGGATTTGAAAGAAGAAGGTAAATTTCTTCAGTTGATGCAAGAAAGTAAAAATCTTCCGAAAACAAGTCAGCCACCTGTAGGTGTCTTTGCTGAAGTTTTTGAAGACCTATGTAAAGATGGTAGCCAGATTCTTGCTATTCATATGTCTCATGCCCTTTCTGGTACTGTAGAAGCGGCACGTCAAGGTGCTAGCTTATCTACTGCCGATGTGACAGTTATTGATAGTTCCTTCACTGACCAAGCCTTGAAATTCCAAGTTGTTGAGGCTGCAAAATTAGCGCAAGAAGGCAAGGAGTTGGAGGAAATCTTATCTCATGTAGAAGAGGTTAAAAACCACACAGAACTCTATATTGGCGTTTCGACTTTGGAAAATCTTGTTAAAGGTGGACGAATTGGGCGTGTAACTGGATTGTTGAGCTCCCTTCTCAATATCCGTGTTGTCATGCAGATGAAAGACCATGAATTGCAGCCAATCGTTAAAGGTCGTGGAGCTAAAACCTTTAAAAAATGGTTAGATGAGTTAATAACATCGCTCTCTGAACGTTCTGTAGCAGAGATTGGAATTTCATATTCTGGTAGTGCTGATTGGGCAAAAGAGATGAAAGAAAGCTTACAAGCTTATGTTGAAAAGCCAATTTCAGTTTTGGAAACGGGCTCTATTATTCAAACTCACACGGGTGAGAATGCTTGGGCTATTTTAGTACGTTACCACTCCTAAAAAATAAATAAAATGGGAAGAAATAGAGTTTTTAACTTGACCAAAAAGGGATTTTAGGATATGATTATATTTGTTAATTAGAAATTATATTGGAGGAATCATTAACATGGCAAACAAACAAGATTTGATCGCTAAAGTAGCAGAAGCTACAGAATTGACTAAGAAAGACTCAGCAGCAGCAGTTGAAGCTGTATTCGCAGCAGTAACAGAATACCTTGCAGCTGGTGAAAAAGTTCAATTGATCGGTTTTGGTAACTTTGAAGTTCGTGAGCGTGCTGCACGTAAAGGTCGCAACCCACAAACTGGAAAAGAAATCAAGATTGCAGCTTCTAAAGTTCCAGCATTTAAAGCTGGTAAAGCTCTTAAAGACGCTGTTAAATAATCAGCCTTTAAAAAGCCTATTGTTCAAGCTTTATAGCTTGGTCAGTAGGCTTTTTTATTATGTGAATATTAGTCTGTATCGCTCCGTTAAGTGCGAGACAAAAGCCTCCCACTATGTGGGTGCGCATCGAAGGTTATACACCAAAACTCCAAACACGCTACAATTAAGTTGTTCAAGCTAATTGTAAAGCGAAAGGAGAAAAATATGGCTCAAAAAGCACATAGTTTATCACATACAAAATGGATGTGTTCTATCACATAGTATTTCCCCTAACTATAGACGAAAAGTCATCTATAATAAATATCGAAGTAGTTTGAGAAAAATATTCTATGGATTATGCAGTTATAAAGGAGTTGAAATTATCGNGGGTCACTTAATGCCAGACCATGTACATATGTTAGTAAGTATTCCACCTAGAATTAGCGTGGCAAGTTTTATGGGATATTTAAAAGATCAAAGTGCTCTAATTATATTCGATAAACACGCCAATTTGAAATATAAGTTTGGGAATTGACATTTTTAGTTAGAGGGATATTGTTTTAGATAAGTTAAGTGTAAAAGAATAAGAGGATTACTTTAGGGATAGTAGTAAGTAATACCTAAGCGTCTTTAAGAGGCAGGTGAAGAGTCAAGAGAATTAAGCTGGAACAAAGTGAAAGCCAGCGTCTTTAGGCGCTGGCTGATAATTTGGGCNTATAGCACTGGTGCAATCCACTCATCAGTACACTAACGGGTGTTATTTGTCTCGTACCTGACGGATTGTCTCGCACCTGACGGAGCGACCACATAAAGAGAAAGGTTCTCACAAGATGAGAACCTAGTTACAATTAGTTTTTAGAAGCTGTTTGGAATTCTGGATTTTTCCATGCTTCATCAATGATAGCTTGCAATTCTTTAGCAGATGCTTGCATTTTTTGAGTTTCTGCGTCGTTCAATGGGATATTTACTGGACGAACAATACCATGTGCACCAACAACAGCTGGTTGACCGATAAAGACGTTTTTAACTCCGTATTGACCTTCTTGGAATACTGAAAGTGGAAGTACTGCGTTTTCATCGTCAAGGATTGCTTTAGTGATACGAGCAAGGGCTACTGCGATACCGTAGTATGTTGCACCTTTTTTGTTGATGATTGTGTAGGCTGCATCACGAACACCTTCGAACAATTCAATCAATTCAGCTTCTTGAACATTTTGAGTGTCTTTAAGGAATTCTTCAAGGTTTACACCAGCGATGTTAGCGTGTGACCAAACAGCGAACTCAGAGTCACCGTGTTCACCCATGATGTAGGCGTGCACTGAACGAGCATCAACATCAAGTTTTTCAGCAAGTGCTTGACGGAAACGAGCTGAGTCAAGTGAAGTACCTGAACCGATAACGCGTTCTTTAGGGAAACCAGAGAATTTCCAAGTTGAGTAAGTCAAAACGTCAACTGGGTTAGCGGCAACAAGGAAGATACCTTTGAAACCTGATTCAACAACTTGAGTTACGATTGATTTATTGATAGCAAGGTTTTTACCTACAAGGTCAAGACGAGTTTCACCTGGTTTTTGAGGAGCACCTGCAGTAATCACAACAAGGTCAGCGTCTGCACAGTCAGAGTATTGAGCTGCGTAGATTTTTTTAGGTGAAGTGAAGGCAAGGGCGTGACTAAGGTCAAGCGCGTCACCAACAGCTTTTTCATGCAATTGTGGAATTTCAATAATTCCAAGCTCTTGTGCAATTCCTTGGTTAACAAGTGCAAAAGCGTAAGAAGAACCTACAGCACCATCACCGACAAGGATAACTTTTTTGTGTTGTTTAGTTGAAGTCATTATTCTAAACATCTCCTTAATTTTATTCAGGGATTTCCCCAGTTACTTCAATTCTATCACTTTTAAAAAGCTTTGTCACGGATATGCCTTTCAGTTCTTGATGTAAACGTTTTAGCGATTGTATATACCTGAAATATGGAAGACATTATGGTATAATATTGTTAATTACTAATTGTGAAATGAGGCATTTATTAATGCAGGATAAAAATTTAGTGAATGTCAATCTGACAAAGGAGATGAAGACGAGCTTTATCGACTACGCCATGAGTGTTATCGTAGCGCGGGCTCTTCCTGATGTTCGAGATGGCTTGAAACCTGTTCACCGTCGAATTCTCTACGGAATGAATGAATTGGGTGTTACTCCAGACAAACCTCATAAAAAATCTGCTCGTATTACAGGGGATGTCATGGGGAAATACCACCCACACGGAGATTCCTCAATCTATGAAGCCATGGTTCGTATGGCTCAATGGTGGAGCTACCGTTACATGCTTGTCGACGGGCATGGGAACTTTGGTTCTATGGATGGAGACGGTGCTGCCGCCCAGCGTTACACTGAGGCGCGTATGAGCAAGATTGCTCTGGAGATGCTTCGTGATATCAATAAAAATACGGTTGATTTCGTTGATAACTATGATGCCAATGAACGTGAACCTTTAGTCCTTCCAGCTCGTTTTCCAAATCTTTTAGTTAATGGAGCTACTGGTATCGCTGTCGGTATGGCGACCAATATTCCACCTCATAACTTGGGTGAAACTATTGATGCTGTGAAGTTGGTCATGGACAATCCTGAAGTGACCACTAAGGATTTGATGGAAGTCTTGCCTGGGCCAGATTTTCCAACTGGTGCCCTTGTTATGGGGAAATCAGGTATTCATAAAGCTTACGAAACAGGTAAAGGTTCGATTGTTCTTCGTTCTCGTACTGAAATCGAAGAAACTAAAACTGGCCGTGAGCGTATCGTTGTAACAGAATTTCCTTACATGGTCAATAAAACAAAGGTGCATGAGCATATTGTTCGTTTGGTTCAGGAAAAACGCATTGAGGGTATCACAGCAGTACGTGATGAGTCAAACCGTGAAGGGGTTCGATTTGTTATCGAAGTAAAGCGCGATGCCTCTGCAAATGTAATCCTAAACAATCTCTTCAAGATGACCCAGATGCAAACCAACTTTGGTTTCAATATGCTTGCTATCCAAAATGGGGTGCCGAAGATTTTGTCTCTTCGTCAGATTTTGGATGCTTATATCGAGCACCAAAAAGAAGTGGTTGTTCGTCGTACCCGTTTTGACAAGGAAAAGGCAGAGGCGCGTGCGCATATCTTAGAAGGTCTCTTAATCGCACTAGACCATATCGACGAAGTGATTCGTATTATCCGTGCTAGTGAAACGGATGCGGAAGCGCAAGCTGAGTTGATGAGCAAGTTTAAGCTTTCTGAACGTCAAAGTCAGGCTATCCTAGATATGCGTCTTCGTCGTTTGACTGGATTGGAACGTGATAAGATTCAGTCTGAATATGATGACCTCTTGGCTCTGATTGCGGATTTAGCAGATATTCTTGCTAAGCCGGAACGTGTTTCTCAAATAATCAAAGACGAATTAGATGAAGTCAAGCGTAAGTTTGGCGACCAACGTCGTACAGAGTTGATGGTCGGTGAAGTCTTGAGCCTTGAAGACGAGGATTTGATTGAAGAATCGGATGTCTTGATTACACTGTCTAACAAAGGCTACATCAAACGTCTGGACCAAGCTGAGTTTACCGCTCAAAAACGTGGTGGTCGTGGTGTTCAAGGAACCGGTGTTAAGGATGACGATTTTGTCCGTGAGTTAGTGTCAACTAGCACCCATGATCACCTGCTCTTCTTTACAAATAAAGGGCGTGTCTATCGCCTGAAAGGCTATGAAATTCCTGAATATGGTCGTACTGCTAAGGGATTGCCGATTGTCAATCTTTTGAAATTAGATGAAGGCGAAAGTATTCAGACCATCATCAATGTTGAGTCTGAACGTAGTGATGATGCTTATCTCTTCTTCACAACTCGTCATGGTATTGTGAAGAGAACCAGCGTTAAGGAATTTGCTAACATTCGTCAGAATGGACTTAAGGCTTTAAACCTCAAGGATGAAGATGAGTTGATTAATGTCTTGTTGACGGAAGAAGATACGGATATTATCATTGGTACCAAGTTTGGTTATGCAGTTCGCTTTAATCAATCAGCTGTTCGTGGCATGAGTCGTATCGCCACTGGTGTGAAAGGTGTTAACCTTCGTGACGGAGACACAGTTGTTGGTGCTAGTGTGATTACAGACCAGGATGAGGTCCTTATCATCACAGAAAAAGGATTTGGTAAGCGCACCGTTGCGACCGAATATCCAACAAAAGGTCGTGGTGGTAAAGGAATGCAAACTGCTAAAATTACGGAAAAGAATGGCTCCCTTGCTGGTCTTATGACCGTTAAAGGTGATGAAGATTTGATGATTATCACTGATACAGGTGTCATGATTCGAACCAACGTTGCCAATATTTCACAAACAGGTCGCTCAACTATGGGAGTTAAGGTGATGCGCCTGGACCAAGATGCTAAAATTGTAACCTTTACGACGGTTGCAGCGGCAGAAAAAGAAGAAGTTGGGACAGAAAACGAAACAGAAGGTGAAGCATAATGTCTCATAAAAAGAATAATAAGAAAATCAAACGAAAAAATCTGCTGACAAATATATTGGCTGTTTTTCTCATACTGATCTCTATTGCTTTAATTTTTAATGCAAAGATTCGTGACGCTTTTATTGCTTGGAATAGCAATAAATACCAAGTTAGTCAAGTATCAAAAGAAAAAATAGAAGAAAATCAGGATACAGAGGGAAATTTTGATTTTGATTCAGTAAAAGCTATTTCCTCTGAAGCTGTTTTAGCCTCTCAATGGGATAATCAAAAATTACCTGTTATCGGAGGAATTGCAATACCTGAGCTTGAAATTAATTTACCTATCTTTAAGGGGATTGCAAATGTCAATCTTTTATATGGTGCGGGTACCATGAAGCGTGACCAAGAAATGGGTAAAGGGAATTATTCATTAGCTAGCCATCATATTTTCACAGGTGATAATGCTAGTCAGATGCTCTTTTCTCCACTAGATCGTGCGAAAAAAGGGATGAAAATTCACTTGACAGATAAGAATAAAGTGTATACCTATGAAATTAGTGAAGTGAAACGAGTTACACCAGATAGAGTAGATGAAATTGATGACCGAACTGGTGTTGATGAAATTACTTTAGTAACTTGTGAGGATGCAGCAGCTACTGAGCGGATCATTGTAAAGGGTGATTTGAAAGAAACAAAAGATTATTCACAAACATCTGATGAAATTCTGACAGCCTTCAATCAACCATATAAACAATTTTATTAGTTCTAAAAGAATCAGTGAAGATT
>NZ_RJOG01000016.1:0-47333 GCF_003942965.1 Streptococcus mitis
CAACAATCAAAGAATTTGATTTTTTTATATTAAAATTACATAATAATCAAAATAATTGATTATTTTATATCAAAATTATATAATAGCAATAATCAAAGGAATTGATTTATTTTTTGATATTAAAATAAAAAAGGAGGGTAAGCAATATTGTGGTCAATCATTGCTGGAGGTCTTATTGGACTTGTAGCAGGTAGAATCACTAAAAAAGGTAGTTCTATGGGAATCGTCGCAAATGTAGTCGCTGGTTTAGTCGGGTCATCTGTAGGACAATCCCTTTTAGGTAGTTGGGGCCTATCCATCGCTGGAATGGCTTTGATCCCATCTATTGCAGGAGCAGCAATTGTTGTTACTGTAGTATCATTCTTTACAGGTGAAAAATAATTACTTGTAGAATAAACTATTTTTAAATAGATTAGACGGGTAAAAATAGTTTAATGTTAAATCGAAAGGATTGTATATGTCAAAAGCAAAGAAAATATGTTTCATTATTTTCTGTATTTTAATCTTGACAATTTTCCTTCCTGTTTTGATAGATTATCATCAAGTTAGTGATCTAGGCATTCAGCTATTTAGCTGGAGACAGAATCATTTCGTTGAATTCTATCTCTCTAGATATATATTCTGGGGGATAGTGGCTCTATCAACTTTAGTTTTGTTATCGATGTTAGTTGTGTTGTTTTATCCTAAACGTTATTTGGAAATTCAGCTTGAAACTAAAAACGATACATTAAAATTAAAGAATTCTGCAATCGAAGGTTTTGTTAGAAGTTTGGTAAGTGATCATGGATTGATCAAGAACCCAACTGTTCATGTAAATTTACGAAAAAATAAATGTTTCGTTCATGTAGAAGGTAAAATTCTTCCTTCGGACAACATCGCTGACAGATGCCAACTAATTCAAAATGAAATAACTAATGGATTGAAGCAGTTTTTTGGTATTGAGCGTCAGGTTAAACTAGAAGTTCTAGTAAAAGACTACCAGCCTAAACCAAAACCTCAAAACAAAAAGACTGTTAGTCGTGTGAAGTAAGGAAGTAAAAAATGGAATGGCTTAAACAATATCGATATCCAATAATCGCAGGTCTCATAGGCGTATTTCTCGCTTGTTTGATTATCTCCTTTGGCTTCTTCAAAACAATATTTGTATTGATTTTAGGAGCACTGGGAGTTGCAGCTGGATTATATATCGAAAAAAACTATATAGATAAATAAAAAAAATAAAAATTACTAATTTAATTAAAGGAGTTTCATATGTCAAACGAAAAAAACATTAACACTAACGTAGAAAAGAAAGATGCTACTGCTGTAGCTCACGAAATCAAAGGGGAACTTACTTACGAAGATAAAGTTATCCAAAAAATCATTGGTCTGTCACTAGAAAACGTTTCAGGTCTTTTGGGAATCGACGGTGGTTTCTTCTCAAATCTTAAAGAAAAAATCGTTAACAGCGATGACGTAACAAGTGGTGTTAACGTAGAAGTTGGTAAAACACAAGTTGCAGTTGACTTAAACATTATTGCTGAGTACCAAAAAAATGTTCCAGCTTNATATTCAGAAATCAGAGAAATCGTATCTTCAGAAGTTGCTAAAATGACTGACTTGGAAGTTGTTGAAATCAACGTAAACGTTGTCGACATCAAAACTAAAGAACAACATGAAGCAGACTCAGTAAGCCTTCAAGATCGCGTATCTGACGTTGCTGAATCAACAGGAGAATTCGCTTCAGAACAATTCGAAAAAGCTAAATCTGGTCTTGGATCTGGTTTCTCAACTGTTCAAGAAAAAGTTAGCGAAGGTGTAGAAGCTGTTAAAGGTGCAGCAACTGGTGTAGTATCTCACGAAAAAGCTCGTGTAAACTAATATAAAATAAATATAACAGGAGAAATTATCATGTCAGTAGAAGAAAAATTAAATCAAGCTAAAGGTTCTATTAAAGAAGGTGTTGGGAAAGCCATCGGTGATGAAAAAATGGAAAAAGAAGGAGCAGCTGAAAAAGTTGTTTCTAAAGTAAAAGAAGTTGCTGAAGATGCCAAAGACGCTGTAGAAGGCGCTATCGAAGGTGTTAAAAACATGTTGAGTGGCGACAATAAATAAGGCTAAAAGTTACTTTATCTTTTTAGTAACATTAGTCAAAAGAGTCTGAGTCAAGATGATTCTCAGAAAACAAAAAGCTAGAGATTTCCAATTGCGGAACTCTAGCTTTTTAATTTTTCCTCTTTCTCTTATTATATTTCAGCAGGTTGTTGACCATGAGTACGAATCCCATGTCAATTCTCACTTGGCGCTTACCTCTCAGATAACATCTCTTATAACCAAGCAAACCTTTATCTGCCCAAAGACAGATTTCATATCAATCTTACGTTTAGCGAAAATTTGTCTACCCTTGGAAGATAAAAGTGCCTGATATTCTTTAGTTTTTAAACACTGGTAACGTTCATTCATATACAGTCCCTTTTGAGGGGCTGATTCAGGTTCATAATCGCAGTCAACATTGATTTCAAGGATTTTTACTTTCTATCTACTCTTTTTCATGATGTATTTTCGTTCAGGTGTTTCAACCATTTGAACGATTTTAAATCCTTCTTTTTGGTAAAGATTCTGAGCTCTTTGATTTGCCTCGAAGACATTTAGAGAGATACTGTCTATATCTCTATTTTCAAAGGCCAAACTAACAAATTTCCTTAAAGCCTGACTACCTAAGCCTTGCCCCTGTTTCTGAGGATTGATAAAAAATCTTCCAATATGAAGATTACTGTCTTCTAGCCTGATTTTTTGTATTAGCCCCACAAACTCTTGTCCATCAAAGATTGAAAAGATTCCTTCCAAATCTTGAAAAACTTGAATGGTCAAGGGAAAAGGAACCCTTGGTCCCATCCATTGTTCTTGAAAGGATTTGCCAAGGGAGTTGGACCATTGGCATACGAGCTGAGCGTTTTCTGTGCTCACCTTTTCTTCAAAACGAATTATCATCTTTACCTCACTATCTTGTCTATGTTTCTTTATTATACTACTTCTACTATTTTTTACGAATAGATAAGTATGATTGATATTTATTTTTTTCTTGTCGGGAGCATTCTCGCTTCCTTTCTTGGTTTGGTTATTGACCGTTTTCCAGAGCAATCCATTATCCAACCTGCTAGTCACTGCGATTCCTGTCAGACTCGCTTACGCCCCTTAGATTTGATTCCGATTCTCTCGCAGGTGCTCAATCGCTTTCACTGTCGCTACTGTAAGGCTTCTTATCCAGTCTGGTATGCCCTCTTTGAACTAGGCTTAGGTCTCCTCTTTCTATCTTACTCTTGGGGATTACTTTCCTTGAGTCAAGTCATCCTAATCACTGCAGGTTTGACCTTGGGCATCTACGACTTTCGCCATCAGGAATATCCCTTACTGGTCTGGATGACTTTCCACCTAATTCTCATGGCTTCCTCTGGCTGGAATCTGGTCATGGTCTTCTTCCTTGCTCTTGGAATTTTAGCTCATTTTATCGATATTCGCATGGGCGCAGGGGATTTTCTCTTTTTAGCTTCTTGCGCTCTCGTCTTTAGCGCAACAGAATTACTCATCTTGATTCAGTTTGCTTCTGCAACAGGAATTCTAGCCTTTCTCCTACAAAAGAAAAAGGAAAGACTTCCTTTCGTGCCTTTCCTCTTACTTGCTGCTTGTGTGATTATTTTTGGTAAGCTACTGCTTGTTTGATAAAGTCCTGAATCGGCTCTCCTTGATGGAGGGCTTTTACGATTTTTGAACCGACGATAACGCCATCTGACACCGCATTGAAGCGTTCTACATCGGCTTGACTAGATACGCCAAATCCTGTCAAGACTGGGATATCAGCCACTTGATGCAATTGTGCCAAGTGCTTGTCCAAATCTGCACGGTAATTGCCAGATTTCCCTGTCACCCCATTGATGGCAACCGCATAGATAAATCCTTCTGACCCTTTAATTAATTCTTTCTGGCGCTCAATTCCTGTCGTCAAACTAACTAGAGGAATCAAGGCGATGTCTGTATCTGCCAAAAATGGTTCTACAAAGTTGGCATGCTCATGAGGCAAGTCTGGAATAATCAAGCCCTTAACAGCTGTATCAGCCAAATCTTTGACAAAATTCTCCACACCGTACTGAAAGAGAGGGTTGAAGTAGGTCATGATGACCAACGGGATCTCTGTTTCAATGGTTTTCAAGGTTTCAACCAAAGCCTGGGTAGAGGTCCCGTGGGCTAAACTGCGCAAGCCTGCTTCTTCGATAACAGGCCCATCTGCAACTGGGTCTGAAAAGGGAATACCCACTTCAATAGCTGAAACACCCAAATCTTCTAAAAAGTGGATTGTTTCAGCGAGACCATCCAAACCTTTTTCGTGGTCACCAGCCATGATATAGGGAACGAAAATTCCTTTTCCAGCTGCTTTTATAGCGTTTAATTTTTTTGTTAGTGTCTTAGGCATGAGCTTCTCCCTTCTTTGCTGCATCTGCTTCCAAGCGGTCTTTGACTTGAACCACATCCTTGTCCCCACGACCTGATAGACAGACAATCATGGACTTGTCTGGTCCGAGTTCTTTGGCCAATTTCACCGCAAAGGCGATAGCATGGCTAGATTCCAAGGCTGGGATAATCCCTTCCACACGAGACAAGAGTTGGAATCCTTCCAAGGCTTCCTCGTCAGTCACAGGAACATAGCTGGCACGTTTAATATCGTGGTAGTGAGAATGCTCTGGACCGATACCAGGATAGTCCAATCCTGCTGAGATAGAGAAGGCTTCAAGAATTTGACCATGAGCATCTTGGAGCACATCCATAAGAGAACCGTGGAGGACACCCGGACGACCCTTGGTCAAGGTAGCAGCGTGGTGCTCTGTATCCACACCAAGTCCAGCTGCTTCAGCCCCATACATGGCTACTGACTCATCTTCTACAAAGGGATGGAAGAGACCGATGGCATTAGACCCACCACCAACACAAGCTACTAGGGCATCTGGCAGATCTTGACCTGTCAAGTCACGGTACTGTTGTTTAGCTTCTCGACCAATAACACTTTGGAAATCACGAACGATTTCTGGGAATGGATGAGGCCCCAAGGCAGAACCAAGGATATAGTGGGTATCATCGATATTAGCCACCCATGAACGAAGGGCTGCATTGACCGCATCCTTGAGCACGCGCGAACCGTCTGTCACTGCCTCAACCTTGGCTCCCAAAAGCTCCATACGGAAGACATTGAGGGCTTGGCGTTTAACATCTTCCTCACCCATGTAGATGGTACATTCCATATTAAAGAGGGCCGCAGCAGTTGCAGTTGCTACACCGTGCTGACCAGCACCCGTTTCAGCGATAATTTTCTTTTTACCCATGCGTTTAGCCAGAAGAACCTGTCCCAAGGCATTGTTAATCTTGTGAGCCCCTGTATGGTTGAGGTCTTCCCGTTTGAGATAAATCTTGGCTCCGCCGATATGCTGGGTCAAGTTTTTTGCGTAGTAAAGAGGAGTTTCACGTCCCACATACTGGCGTAAGAGCTGGTTTAATTCCTCTTGGAAACTTGGATCTGCCTGACTTTCACGATAAGCCTTTTCCAACTCCAAAACTGCTGTCATCAATGTTTCTGGGACGAAACGTCCGCCGAATTTTCCGTAAAATCCATCTTTATTTGGTTCTTGATATGCCATTCTTTGCCCTCTCTATAAATCTTCTAATCTTTTCCTGATCTTTTTGTCCATCTGTCTCCACTCCGCTCGATACATCGACTGCATAGGGAGTAAAGTGTTGAACTGCTTGTGCTACATTGTCTTCATTAAGCCCACCTGCGATAAAGAAGGGCTGAGCTAATTCCGTCGTATCCAGTTGCCCCCAGTCAAAGGTCTGGCCACTCCCAGCCACAGGAGCATCAAAGAGTAAATAATCTGCCTGAGAATTGGGCACATGACCATTTCCATCCACCTGTACAGCCTGAATGCTGGCACAAGGCAAATCCTCAAACAAATCATTCGCCACCTGACTGTGAACTTGAACCAAGTCCAAGCCAACTTTTTCAATCGCTTCTAGTAGTTCTGCTCGACTTGGTGAAACAAATACACCAACCTTTTTAACATCGGAAGGAATGAGTTTTGACAGCTCAGCAGCCTCTTCCAAAGTCACCTGTCTTTTACTAGGTGCGAAGACAAAACCGATGTAGTCTGCCCCTGCTGAAACGGCTGTTTCTACCGCTTCTTTGGTCGATAGTCCACAAATCTTAACCTTTGTCAATTTGCAACTCCTTGATTCTCTGGGCTACATCTTCTGCCTGCATGAGAGCTGTCCCAACTAAAATTCCGTTAAAGGATGGTGCTACTCGTTCCGCATCCTGCCCTGTGAAAATAGCAGATTCAGAAATGTACAAACAATCATCTTTGAAATGTTTAGCCAAATCTACACTGGTCTGCAAGTCAACTTCAAAGGTGGTCAAGTTGCGGTTATTGACCCCGATAATCTGGGCACCAAGTCTGTGAGCCATTTCTAGTTCAGCTAGATTGTGAGTTTCCACCAAGACTTCTAGACCAAGCACTGTCGCATAGTCATAAAGTTCCTTGAGACGTTCTTCGGACAAGGCTGCCACAATGAGTAGGATGACCGTTGCACCTGCATTGCGAGCTCGGATGATTTGCTTTTCATCGATGATAAAGTCCTTGTTAAGCGTCGGAATCTGTACCTGACTGGAAATCTCCCGTAGATAATCCAAATGTCCTTTAAAGAAAACTTCATCTGTCAGAACAGAAATCATCACTGCTCCGTTTTCTTCATAAGTCTGGGCCTGTTGCACAATATCCACATCGAGATTGATATCTCCCAGACTAGGGCTAGCTTTCTTGACTTCAGCGATTACCTGCAAGCGGTCTTGATGTTCTTTTAGATAGTCAGCCAAGCGATAGGTCTGGCGCAGGGGCTGGATTTGCTCCAACTTCATCTGCTCAACCTCACGCGCCTTCTGCTCCAAAATTCGTGCTAAAAATTCCTGACTCATTTTTGGTACTCCTGCAACAATCTGAGTTTTTCAAGGGCCTTGCCACTAGCAATGACTTGACGAGCTAAGGCAACTCCTTCCTTGATGCTATCAACCTTACCATTAGCATAGAAACCAAGACCAGCATTTAAGACTGTCGTTTCCAAGAATGGACTTGGTTCATTTTTAAGAACGCTAAGCAAAATTTCTGCATTTTCCTGAGCATTGCCTCCACGGATATCTTCGATAGCGTAGCGCTCCATCCCTAAATTTTCTGGAGTAAAGCTTGATAAGGTGATTTCGCCATTTTCAAGAAGTGCAATCTTGGTTGTTCCATTCAAACCAGCTTCATCCAACCCTTCTGGTCCCGCAACTACGATGGCACGTTTGCGCCCCATATTTTTCAAAACCTGAGCTGTACTTTCTAGTAGTTCTGGACGACTAATTCCAAGAAGCTGTGTTTCCAAAGCCATTGGATGAATCAGTGGACCAGTCAAGTTCATAATCGTTGGAATTCCCAATTCCAAACGAGCTGGCATGATGTATTTCATAGCTGGGTGCATATTTTTAGCAAAGAGAAAGATGATTCCAGTTTTATCAAAAACCTTACCTAGTTCAGCTGGTTTGAGGTCTAGGTTAATACCCAAGGCTTCGAGGACATCTGCAGAACCAGATTTAGAAGAAATCGAGCGGTTACCGTGTTTTGCCATATGAACACCACCACCAGCCAAGACAAAGGCTGCAGTTGTGGAAATATTAAAACTAAAAGACTTGTCCCCACCTGTACCACAGTTGTCCATGGCATCATGAATCTCAGTTGGAATATGTTGGGCATGCCCTCTCATGACTTGGGCAATGGCTGTGCGTTCTTCAGGTGTTTCCCCCTTCATCTTAAGAGCCAAGAGAAGAGAAGCAATCTGCGCTTCAGTTACACGCCCAGTTACGATACGCTCAATGACATCCGTCATTTCCACACCTGATAAATTTTCAAATTTTGCTAGTTTTTCAATAATCTCTTTCATCCTAGTTTCCTCACTTTACAACCTTCTCGATAAAATTCCGAATAGAAGACAAGCCATCTGGCGTTCCGATACTCTCTGGATGGTACTGGAATCCATAAATTGGAAGGGTTTTATGTTGAATTCCCATAATAGCTTGGTCATCAGTCGAACGAGCTGTCACTTCAAAGTCTTCTGGCATTTCCTCAATCAAAATACTGTGGTAACGCATGACTGCACGGCCATCCTCAATGCCTTGATACAAAACAGATGGCGCTTCAAAGCTGATATTACTCTGTTTCCCATGCATGACTTTTGGAGCCAAACCTAACTTACCACCAAAGACTTCTGCGATGGCTTGGTGGCCCAAACAAATCCCAAGAATCGGCTTTTTGCCGGCAAAGTCACGAATCATGTCTTCCATCTTACCAGCATCAACTGGCCAACCGGGACCAGGAGAAAAAACCAAACCATCTGCTGTTTCAGCTTCTTCATACAGCTTGGGATCATCATTTCTCAAGACATGAACTTCTGCAAAATTCCCAATGTACTGCGCCAAGTTATAGGTAAAAGAATCATAGTTGTCAATCAATAAAATCATGGTCTTAGTTCTCCAATTCTAGTCATAGATTTTGCTTTGTTAATGGTTTCTTGGTATTCGTTTTGGGCGATGGAGTCGTAGACAATCCCTGCCCCAGCCTGCACATAGGCTGTTTGATTTTTGAGAATCATAGTTCGGATGGCGATGGCAAAATCCATATCACCCGTCGCAGACAAGTAGCCGATTGCTCCTGCGTATACGCCCCGTTTTTCCGTTTCCAGTTCATAGATGCGTCTCATAGCTCGAATTTTTGGTGCTCCAGAAACAGTTCCAGCAGGAAGTGTTGCTTTCAAGGCATCCATGGCAGTGAGTTCTGGAAGCAAACGCCCCTTGACCACACTGGTCAAATGCATGACATAGCGGAAGAGCTCCACTTCCATATACTTAGTGACTTGGACACTGGCCGTTTCAGAGATGCGACCAATATCATTACGACCCAAGTCTACTAACATTCGATGCTCTGCTGTTTCCTTCTCATCCGAAAGCAGGTCTGTCGCCAAAGCCTTGTCTTCTTCATCCGTAGCTCCTCTTGGCCGTGTCCCTGCAATCGGATTAGTTGTCACGATACCATTTTTGACAGAAACCAAACTTTCTGGACTGGCTCCAATGATTTGATAATCCCCAAAATCATAGAAATAAAGGTAATTAGATGGATTGGTCACACGAAGATTTCTGTAGAAGTCAAATGGATTTCCAGTAACTTCTGCTGAGAAGCGCTGACTGAGCACGCATTGGAACATATCGCCATTACGAATCAAGTCACGAGCTGTTTCCACCATTTCCTCAAACTTCTGAGGAGCGATATGGGGTTTGAAGTCCAGTGGTGATAAATCCAAGTCTTCAAATTCATTTGGTGCAGGAATGCGTAATTCCGCAAGTACTTGGCTCAAGGCTTCTTCCAAGTCTTCTTGACTGCGCTCACTATAGAGAGCATCCTCAATGACATGGATTTTTTCCTTCTTGTGGTCAAAGACCATGTAACTCTCATAGACAAAGAAATGCATGTCTGGCGTCCCAATTGTATCCTCAGGAATTTGACCAATTTCTTCATAAAGAGAAATCATATCGTAACCAACAAAACCAATGGCTCCCCCACCAAAAGGTAGGTCTGAATGGTGTTGGTTCTTATGAGTCACTTCATAAAGGAAATCCAAGGGATCACGATCAATCACTTGCCCATTTTGATAAAGGACTCCATTTTCAAACTTAATCTCAAAAACTGGATTATAGGCTAGTATAGAAAAACGAGCTGTTTCCTTGTCTCTCGGAATACTTTCTAAGATAACCTTGTGTTGCCCCTTTAGGCGCATATAAGCCAAGATTGGTGATAAGACATCTCCATGAATGATTCGTTCCATTGTAATTTCCCTTTCAGTTCTAATTCTAGTTCGTGGCGACTGTATGAAAAATCCCCACGCAAAATAACTTGCGTGAGGACGAAATTCGCGGTGCCACCTCAATTATAGGATTTCTCCTATCTCTCATTCCTGTCTCAGATACCTCCTGTAACAGGCTGTGCGATAAAGGGCACTCCCTTGAGAATTATGTTTTCTTCTCTCGTTTCAGATGGACCCAACCTTACAGCTTTCTCTGCTTGTTTTCAGCAACCACAAGCTCTCTGTGAGAGAAAGGACTGTAATTTTTCCATCTATTATTTTTTAGCTTCTAGGTAGTCTGCAATCGCAGCTACGTCCTTGTCTCCACGACCAGAGACATTGATGATGATAATGTCGTCTTTACTTAGTTTCGGTGCACGTTTAACTGCTTCTGCGATAGCGTGTGAGCTTTCAATCGCTGGGATAATTCCTTCAGTCTTGCTGAGAAGGAGGAGAGCCTGAACAGCTTCTTCGTCTGTCGCAGCCACATATTCCACGCGACCTGAATCTTTAAAGTAGGCGTGTTCTGGGCCAACCCCTGGATAGTCCAATCCAGCTGAGATAGAGTAAACTGGAGCTAGCTCTCCATCTTCCTTAAAGACTGCATAAGTCTTCATGCCGTCGACAATTCCGATACTACCTTTTGTCATAGTAGCTGCGTGCTTGTCTGTATCAAGCCCGTGCCCAGCAGCTTCTACCCCAACCAATTTAACTTCTTCATCAGCCACATACTGTGAAAAAGCACCGATGGCATTGGAACCACCACCTACACAAGCAATGACGTAATCTGGCAATCGTCCTTCTTTTTCTAAGATTTGATGACGAGATTCTTCACTGATAACTTTTTGGAACTCGTGGACAATTGTAGGATAAGGGTGAGGCCCCACAGCAGATCCCAGAACGTAAAAGGCTTCAAGGTCATTCATCCATGCTCCAAAGGCTGCATCAACCGCATCCTTAAGAGTTCGTGTCCCCGTTTCAACTGCGTGAACAGTTGCTCCCATCATTTCCATACGGAAAACATTAAGACGTTGACGTTCCACATCTTCTGCCCCCATGTAGACATCACAGGCCATACCAAACTTGGCTGCAGCCGCTGCAGTAGCAACACCATGCTGACCAGCACCTGTTTCCGCGATAACACGTTTTTTGCCCATACGTTTGGCAAGAAGAATTTGCCCTAAAACGTTGTTGAGCTTGTGAGAACCAAGGTGGTTAAGGTCTTCGCGCTTGAGATAAATCTTAGCACCACCTAAGTGGTCTGTTAAACTTTCCGCAAAATAGAGCGGTGTTTCGCGACCTGAATAGTCCTTTAAGTAATGGCGAAATTCTGCTAAAAACTCTGGATCTTCCTTGTACTTGTCAAATGTCACTTCTAACTCATCCAACAAAGCCTGAATCGGCTCCGGTACAAAACTACCACCAAATTGTCCAAAATAACCTTTAGTTGTCATAAATTTTTTCTCTTTTCTACTGTTTCCAAGATATGAAAAAGCCCACACACGGAATCTACTTCCATGTGAGGGCGTTGGTAACGCGGTGCCACCTCAATTATAAAGGGACTATTCCCTTTACATCTCTGCCTTGTCTAACAACAAGCTGCACTGTAAGGTGTGCGCACCGAATTTTCATTGTTTCAAATTCATTTTTAAAATCAGCCCACTTTCACTACTCCCAACCACCTGTTCACAATCACCACAGGCTCCCTGAAGATCAAAAATAGTTACTTTTCTGATTTGTTGAACTTATTTTAATACTTTGTTTTTTCTTTGTCAAGACTTTTTTACGATTTTTTTGATAAAGCTAGCACTTTTTCAGAAACTGTTTTGAAAGTCTCAATGATATAGTCCACTTCTTCATCGCTTAATTTAGTGTGAAGAGGGAGCGTAATTTCATTTTCAAAGAAGGCATAGGCCTTAGGATAGTTGGCCATATCAAAACCAAGATTCTTATAGGCTGTCAAGAGAGGAAGCGGTTTGTAGTGGACATTACTTGCAATTCCTGCTTTGGCCAATTCTTGGATGATAAGATTGCGTTCTTCTAGGCTCGCTCCTTCTACATGGGTGATGTAGAGGTGACGACAAGACTCGACTGTGTCAGTCTCATGTGCCAGTGGATGGATGCGAGAACCTGCAAAACCACGATCATAGCGGTCCACAATGTCCTTACGACGTTCTAGCAAACCAGGGTAACGGTCCAATTGTACCAAACCAAGTGACGCCATGATATCGGTCATATTACACTTGTAGGCTGGTGTGACGATATCATATTCCCATGAGCCCAGTTGCATCTTAGCAAGGGCATCCTTAGTTTGCCCGTGAAGGGAAAGAATTTGGAATTCCTTGTACATTTCTTCGTCATCAATCGCTGGATTGGCTTTCCAAGTGGCACTTCCTCCCTCAGCAGTTGTAAAATTCTTAACGGCATGAAAAGAGAAGGAAGTAAAGTCAGCGATAGAACCAGCTGGTTGTCCTTTATAAGTAGATCCCAGAGCATGGGCACTGTCAGAAACAATCACAATACGGTTAAAGACTTTTTGCCACTTGCTTGAAGCGATAAAGAGGTCACGTTTTTTCTCCACGACTTGGAACAAACGGTCATAGTCGCAAACAATCCCTGCAAGTTCTACTGGGATGATCACCTTGGTCTTTTCAGTAATGGCTTGCTCAAGCAAGTCATAGTCCATCTCAAACGTATCTGCTTGGATATCCACCATGACAGGGGTCGCCCCTACGTGAGTGATAACACTACATGAAGCTGTATAGGTCATGGCTGGAACGATGACTTCATCACCAGGTCCTACTTCCAAAACACGCAAAATTAACTCCAGAGCGGCTGTCGCAGAGTTGAGACAGACAGTCTTAGGCGTCTGTGTGTATTGAGACAAGCGACGCTCTAGTTCTTTTGTCTTTGGACCAGTTGTAATCCAACCAGAACGAAGGGTGTCCGCAACTTCAGCAATTTCTGCTTCTGTAATATCGGGTGGTGAAAATGGAATATTGTAATTTGGCATTGATTTGCTCCTTTTATCTGTACTCATTTTCTAATGACTACTTTATTTTAGCACTTCAAACACGGTTTGAAACATGATTTTGATGTCTCCAAGGAAACTAAATTCTCGGAGATAAGTGAGATTATAGCGCATCTTTTCAGGAAGAACATGTTCTACATAGGCTTGGTCAACTGACAGACCTTTCTCTGTCATTTGACTGATGATGGTGTCCTCATCCTTGTAGTTGATGCTGGCTGGAGAGGTAATTCCTGCCGGTAAAAGCAAGGTCGCCATCATTTCAGGGCTATACTGTTCTGTATAATGTGGCACTTCAGGACGCGTCCCGACAAAGGACATCTCACCTTTAAGAACATTGACCAACTGAGGCAGTTCGTCCAAACGCACACGGCGGATGAAATTCCCAACCTTGGTAATACGGCTATCGTTAGCAGAAGTCACCAGACTTCCTTTTTTATCCGCATCCGTCACCATGGTACGGAACTTCCAAATCTTGAACCGACGGTTGTACTGGGTCACGCGCTCTTGCTTGTAAATGACAGGGCCCTTGCTATCCAACTTGATCCAAATGCTCAAGATGAGAAAGACTGGGGAAGTCAAAATTAGCAAGACTAAGGCCAAAACCCAGTCCAAACAACGCTTGAAAATCAGCGACCCCTTCCTTTTAGAGACAAGCTGGTAGTAAGACTCAACCTCGCTTGATTTCATTTCCACGGGCAAGTCTTCCCATTTCAGCATGCTGTTTCTCCTTTGTTTTTATTATACTATTTGTCAACATTTTTCATTATACCACAAAATGGAAAAGGCGGTGAAAGAAATCTGTAATTTGAAGGATTTCCTTCTTTTACTCAATAAAAATCAAAGAGTATTAAGACATGGCCCCTGCCTGCAAGCTATACATCTTGTGATAGGTTCCTCCCAAGGCCAAGAGTTCCTCATGGGTTCCTCTCTCAATAATGCGCCCCTTATCCAAGACAAAGATACAGTTGGCGTCTTGGATGGTCGAAAGACGGTGAGCGATGGCAATGGTTGTCCGCCCCTGTCTCATCTTCGCCAGAGAAGCTTGAACCAAACTTTCTGTTTCAGAGTCAATATTGGCTGTCGCTTCATCCAAAATCAAGATTTTAGGCTGACTGGCAACTGTTCTAGCAAAGGCAAGAAGCTGACGCTGTCCAGTTGAAAAACTCAAACCACGCTCGGAAACAGGTGCATCATATCCCTGAGGAAGTTCTTGAATAAAGGAATCTGCATCGACAAAGGTAGCCGCAGCCTGAACCTGCTCATCACTGATATCTTGGTACATGGCAATATTGGACTTGATGGTCCCATGATAGAGGAAGGGATCCTGCAAGACTAGACCGATATTTTTTCTCAACTCTTCCTGACTGTAGTCTCTAATATCCACACCATCCAAGAGAACTCGCCCTGACTGAAATTCATAAAAGCGCATGAGGACATTGATGATCGAAGATTTCCCTGAACCTGTATGGCCCACAAAGGCAATGGTCTCACCCTTGTTAACCGAAAAGGAAATGTCATCCAGAATCTGGTGCTTGCCATCATAAGAGAAACACACATGTTCAAAACGGATATTGCCTTCTTGGACTTTGGCTTGCCCATCTTTTTGAAGAGGCTCATAGGTCTTCTCGTCAATCAAGGCAAAGACACGGCCTGCAGACACCATGGAAGTTTGAAGGGTTGAAAAGTTTTGCGTCACCTCAATCAAAGGGTCAAAGAGGCGGTTGATGTACTGAATAAAGGCATACATGGTTCCTGCCGTTATTCCCAGATAAAGTCCACGATAGCCAAAGTAGGCCATCAAGACAGCATAGCCTAGGAGTTTAAGTAAACTCATGGCAGGGCGCAAAAAGAGGGCATCCAAGGCTACAGAACGGTAGGCATAGACCAAGTGTTCTTGGTTGATTTCATCAAACTCTGACTGTAGGCGCTTCTCTTGATTAAAGGCCTGGATTATTCTGATTCCCTCAATGTTTTCAGCCAGCTTACTATTGATATCTGACAAGAGGCTTCTGGTTTTCTCAATGATTTTCACTGATTTTTTCCGATAGAGATTGACCAAAAGGAAAATCAAGGGGAGAAAGAGCAAGACTAATGCTGTCAAACGAAAATCCAATACCAACATGGTATAAAGAGTTGTCAGAAAGATAAAAACTGCTGAAATAAAGCTAGATAAAATCCCCGAAAACATATCACTGATAGTCTCGGTGTCATTTGTCAAACGCGAGACGATAGAGCCTGATGGCGTCTTGTCAAAGTAAGACATGCCCAGCTTCTCCATATTGGCAAAGGCATCGCGACGAATATCCCTAACAATACTGTAAGACACGCGCGCAAAGAGAAGATTGCCGACATACTGGACCAGAGTTTGTAGAATATAAAGGCCATAGTAGGCCAGCAAAACGGTAATGGCTAGTTGGTTAAGATTACTCAGATACTGGTCGATAAAGTGGGAAGCCACAAGGGGAATGACACTTTTAATGACCGTCGTCGCTAGGAGAAAACTGAGTGCCAAAAAGGTCAGGAGGCCGTAAGGCTTGAGATAGGACATCAAGCGCTTCAATACAGTCCATTGTTCTTTCTTATTCTGCATCTTCTTCTCCTTTCATTTCCAACTGCTGAGACTGGTAGGTTTGGGCATACCAGCCATCTATAGCTAGCAAATCATCGTGCGTGCCCCGTTCGATAATTTGGCCATTTTGCAGGACTAAAATCAAATCTGCATGGACAACCGCACTGAGGCGATGAGCCGTAATAATGGTTGTCTTGTCCTTTCGTGTCTCCTTGAGATTGTCGATAATCGCATACTCTGTCTTGGCATCCACGGCGGACAAAGAATCATCTAAAATCAAGATATCAGGGTCTAAAATCATAGCTCGACTCATGGCCAGACGCTGCTTTTGACCTCCAGAAAGACTGACTCCCTTTTCACCAATCAGTGTATCAAATCCTTGAGGCATGTCTACAATGTCTTGATAAACTTGAGCTAGCTTAGTCGCTTCCTCGACCGCTGAAAGGGGCAAGTTAGGATTGCCAAATCGGATATTGTCTAAAATAGAAGTCGCAAAGAGGAACTGGTCCTGAGGAACATAGCCCATAAGACTACGAAGATCTGTCAGACGATAGTCACGAATATTATGACCGTTTAGGTAAATAGCACCCTTATCCACATCGTATTCACGTAAGAGGAGCTTAATCAAGGACGTTTTTCCAGAGCCTGTTTGACCAACCAAGCCCAATGTTTGCCCTTTTTCCAGACTAAAGTGAACATTTGTCAGTGTTTCCTCATTTTCAAAGGCAAAGCTATCAATGGCATACTGCAAGCGCCCATTTTCAATACTGTCTAGAGGAAACTCAGGGTCTTGTACAGGTGATTCCTGAGACAAAAGTTCCTCAATCCGCTGATAGGAAACCTTCCCTCGCTGAGTAATATTAAAGAGGAAACCAATAGCCATAAGAGGCCAAACCAGCATATCCAAGTAGCTGATAAAGGTGACCAGATTCCCAACCGTGATTTGCCCTTTCTGAACCATCAAGGAGCCGACCAAGAGGGTTAAAACATAGGAAGAACCAACAAACAAGAGAACCATGGGGTCAAAGAGACTATCGTATTTCATGGTTTGGAGGTTCTTTTGGAAGGTCAATTCATTGACTTCCTGAAAGGACTTCAACTCATCTGCCTGATAACCGAAAGACTTGGTCACTTTAATACCTGATACAGACTCCTGTACCTTGTTATTAAGTTCGGAAAAGGCAGCCTGTGATTCGCCAAAAGCCTTGTGGGTCTTTCTCCCTAGACGACTGGTCGCATAAGCCATGAAAGGTAAGGGTAAAATGGCAACTAGGGTCATTTGCCACGAAATGCTAAAGAGCATGGTCAGCAAAGTCACCAAAGCCGTGATAGAAGCATCCACCGCAGACATAACACCGCCTCCTGCCAGACGAGTCAAGGCATTGATATCGTTGGTTGCGTGCGCCATCAGGTCCCCCGTCCGATAGGTCTGATAAAAGGCTGGAGACATCTTTGTGAAATGCTCAAATAATCGAGAGCGCATAATCTGTCCCAAACGGTAGGAAGTCCCAAGGATATACATACGCCAAACATAGCGCAGATAGTACATCCCAAAGGCTGCAAGAAGCAAGTAAAATAGGTCAAGAAGGAGGTCCTGCTGGGTTAATTGCCCCGATGTGATAGCATCAATGACCCGCCCCATAACCATGGGGGGAATGAGGTTGAGGACGGAAACCAAAACCAGGGCCACAATCCCGACTAGATAACGGCGTTTTTCTAACTTGAAAAACCACCAAAGTTTTTGAATAATGGACATAAAATCCCTTTCTGATTGCAAATTGAAACCTGAGGCCAAGACCCCAGGTTTTTCTTATTCATAGGTTACGACTGAGACGACACCCTTGTCATACTCAGCGATAAAGATATTGGCTACATTGTCATGCCCTTGTTTGCTGAGGTTATCAAGCAACCACTCTTCGCTACGACCAATCGATTCCAAAACATCTACTTGGATCACACCGTCAGTCACAACTGGATACTTAGGATTTTCATCTCCCATTTGGACCACGATGAGTTGGCCATTTTGCTCCTGCACAGCTCGTTTAACTTGCTTCATCTGGAAAATCCCTTGGCTACGAAGTTTGAGAGCAACTTCTGCCGCAGACAAGCCAACTGAACGACAGGCTTCTGGGTCAATCTGCCCATTTTTGATGAGGAGAGTTGGTTTCCCATCAATCAAGCGTTTGACAAAGCGAACATTGTTATTGAGCCACTTTAGGGTCAAAACCAAAATCGTCCACATCATCAAAATCACTGCGTATTGCAGGATACTGATTGAACTATTGTAAATTACCCCACCGATGATACCACCGAGAACATAGTTTTGAATTTGGTCTGTCGCAGAGTTAGGTGCTAGGTTTCCCTTTCCTGTCACATTGATAACAAAAACAAGCGAGAATAGACCCAAGGCCAGTTTGATTAAAATTTCCATATAGTTGAGTGTCATTTGTTTACCTCCACCAATTCAATAGCGTCTGTTTGATTCAATTCTAATTTCTCTAAAAGATACTTGTCTGGTTGGCTCCCGTTCATGGCGCGGTAGAAATTTGGACCTACCTTGACAAGCGCTCCATCAGTGGCTGCAGAAGTATTGACATAAACTTCTGATTTATCCACTCCCAAGTCTTTGGAAACAACCTCTATGAAATGAAGGGAGGTTTGAAATTGGTTGTTAGAGGCTTGATTGGTCTGGTATTTTGAGATTGTCACCAAAAGCATGGCCACCAAGGTCAAGGCCAAAATCATGACCAATTCCCGAAACTTAGTCCCCTTTTTATCTCGATAGGCTTTAAAAGCAAAAAATCCTGTGATAGCTAGGAGAACAATTCCAAAGCCAATCATGATGCCATTTTGCTGACTGATTTGGCTAAGTACATAGTCATATGAGTAAAATTTCATTTATTTTCACTCCCTTTCATAAAATCATTCTTAATTATAAACGAAAGAGAGTGATTTTTCAAGCCATACGTTGGGGAAATGGACCTTTTTTTGGTATAATAAAATCTATAATCTGAATGAAAAAGGTAACTTTATGAAACTCATCTCATGGAATATTGATTCCCTCAATGCTGCCCTAACTAGTGACTCAACTCGTGCCAAATTGTCCCAAGAAGTACTACAAACCTTGGTCGCTGAAAATGCTGATATCATCGCTATCCAAGAAACCAAGCTTTCTGCCAAGGGTCCTACAAAGAAACACTTGGAAATTTTAGAAAAACTCTTCCCAGGCTACGAAAACACGTGGCGCTCTTCCCAAGAGCCTGCCCGTAAAGGCTATGCTGGAACCATGTTCCTCTATAAGAAAGAACTCACACCCACTGTCACTTTCCCAGAAATCGGTGCTCCGTCTACCATGGACTTGGAAGGCCGTATCATCACTCTAGAATTTGATGAATTTTTCGTAACCCAAGTTTACACCCCAAACGCTGGCGATGGCCTCAAACGCTTGGAAGAACGTCAAGTCTGGGATGTCAAATATGCTGAGTATTTGGCTCAACTAGACAAAGAAAAACCAGTCCTTGCAACCGGTGACTACAATGTGGCCCACAATGAGATTGACCTTGCAAATCCTGCTAGCAACCGCCGTTCACCAGGATTTACCGACGAGGAGCGTGCTGGATTTACTAACCTTTTAGCAACTGGATTTACTGATACCTTCCGCCACATTCACGGCGATGTTCCAGAACGCTACACTTGGTGGGCACAGCGCAGCAAGACTTCTAAAATCAATAATACTGGCTGGAGAATTGACTACTGGCTCACAAGTAACCGCATCGCTAACAAGGTGACTAAGTCTGATATGATCGACTCGGGAGCTCGCCAAGACCATACACCTATTGTCATGGAGATTGAACTCTAAGGAGAAAACGAATGGACTATCAAGCTGTCATTCCTGAATTTGTAGTATCTGACATCGAAAAATCACGCCACTTCTACTGCAACCTGCTAGGATTCTCTGTCGAATACGAGCGTCCAGAGGAGAAATTTCTCTTCCTCTCACTTGAAGACTGCCAACTTATGCTAGAAGAAGGCAGCACAGAAGAATTAGCCCAACTAACCTATCCTTTCGGGCGCGGTGTCAATATTTCCTTTGGTATTGAAGATGTCCCTCAACTCCACCAAAAACTGCTAGAAGCTGACTATCCTATCCATCGTCCCTTAACCAAAAGAAAGTTTCGTGTTGGAGATTACTATATCTATCCTCATGAGTTTGCAGTTTTGGATCCAGATGGCTATTTTTTAAGATTTAGCGAGTAGAATAATAAAGATTTGGAAAAAGTCTTTAAAGTTAAAAAGGCATATTGTCAAGTGTTTAAAAACTTGATAATATGCCTTTTATGATGGAAAAAACCTTCTAAATGTTAGCCAATAAGTTAATTTTTGCCCGTTTTTATTATATTTGTTCGTTTTTTAAACCAAAACACTAACAAAATATTTGATTTCTAAAGTTATTTAGTGTAAAATAAAAACATTGGCTCAAGCCTATTTAAAATTGAATATCATTTTACTTGTTTATGTCGTGAATTGGCACGACGTTTCTACAAGGTGCCGGAACACCTAACAATAAGTAAGTCAGAAGTGAGGTATGGTCGTTTTTGCCATGCCTATTTTGGGGACTTACTTAGAGATTAAGTAGGTCCTTTTTCTATTTCTTGCTAGAAACTATAAACAAGCAAATGGATTGGCTTTTAGACTTTAGGAGGTCTTATGAAATTATTAGAAGAGCGCATCCTCAAGGATGGGCATATCTTGGGTGATAACATCCTCAAGGTAGATTCCTTTTTAACCCACCAAGTTGACTTTAGCTTGATGCGAGAGATTGGTAAGGTTTTTGCGGAAAAATTTGCTTCTGCTGGCATTACTAAGGTTGTAACCATTGAAGCGTCAGGTATTGCCCCAGCCGTTTTTACAGCTGAAGCCTTAAACGTTCCCATGATTTTCGCTAAAAAAGCTAAGAACATCACTATGAACGAAGGCATCTTAACTGCCGAAGTTTACTCCTTTACCAAGCAGGTAACCAGCACCGTTTCTATCGCTGGAAAATTCCTCTCACCAGAGGACAAGGTTTTGATTATCGACGACTTCCTTGCTAATGGCCAAGCTGCTAAAGGCTTGATTCAAATCATCGAACAAGCTGGTGCCACAGTCGAAGCTATCGGTATTGTGATTGAAAAATCCTTCCAAGATGGCCGTGATTTGCTTGAAAAAGCAGGCTATCCTGTCCTATCACTCGCTCGTTTGGATCGTTTTGAAAATGGTCAAGTTATTTTTAAGGAGGCAGATCTCTAATGCAAACTCAAGAAAAACATTCGCAAGCAGCCGTTCTTGGCTTGCAACACTTACTAGCCATGTACTCAGGATCCATCCTGGTTCCTATCATGATTGCGACAGCCCTTGGCTATTCAACTGAGCAGTTGACCTACCTGATTTCCACAGATATCTTCATGTGTGGGGTGGCAACCTTCCTCCAACTCCAACTCAACAAATACTTTGGGATTGGACTCCCAGTCGTTCTCGGAGTTGCCTTTCAGTCGGTCGCTCCCTTGATTATGATTGGGCAAAGCCATGGTAGTGGCGCTATGTTTGGTGCCCTTATCGCATCAGGGATTTACGTTGTTCTTGTTTCAGGCATCTTCTCAAAAGTAGCCAATCTCTTCCCATCTATCGTAACAGGATCTGTTATTACCACTATTGGTTTAACCTTGATTCCTGTCGCTATTGGAAATATGGGAAATAACGTTCCAGAGCCAACTGGTCAAAGTCTCTTGCTTGCCGCTATCACTGTTTTGATTATCCTCTTGATTAACATCTTTACCAAAGGATTTATCAAGTCTATCTCTATTTTGATTGGTCTGGTTGTTGGAACTGCCATTGCTGCTAGCATGGGTTTGGTGGACTTCTCTCCTGTTGCAGCAGCACCACTTGTCCATGTCCCAACTCCACTCTACTTTGGGATGCCAACCTTTGAAATCTCATCTATTGTCATGATGTGTATCATCGCAACGGTTTCTATGGTGGAGTCGACTGGTGTTTACCTAGCCTTGTCTGATATCACGAAAGACCCAATCGACAGCACGCGCCTGCGCAACGGTTACCGCGCAGAAGGTTTGGCCGTACTTCTCGGAGGAATCTTTAACACCTTCCCTTACACAGGATTTTCACAAAACGTTGGTTTGGTTAAATTATCAGGTATCAAGACTCGCCTGCCAATCTACTACGCAGCTGGTTTCCTGGTTCTCCTTGGACTCCTTCCTAAGTTTGGTGCCCTTGCTCAAATCATTCCGAGCCCTGTCCTCGGTGGTGCCATGCTGGTGATGTTTGGTTTTGTATCGATTCAAGGGATGCAAATCCTCGCCCGTGTTGACTTTGCTAACAATGAACACAACTTCCTTATCGCAGCAGTTTCAATCGCTGCAGGTGTCGGACTCAACAATAGTAATCTCTTCATCAGCATGCCGACAGCCTTCCAAATGTTCTTCTCAAACGGAATCGTCGTAGCCAGCCTACTTGCTATTGTCCTAAATGCCGTATTAAATCATAAGAAGAAATAAAAAAAGAGGTGTGAGCCTCTTTTTTGTGTGACAAAATAAAAACATCTACTCATATATACTAGTCTCATAGTCCTGAAAATCATCTGCATCAAGAACAATTTCACAACTCTTATACTTTTCTCTTACAAGTCGTTCGGCTTCATCTGGATTTTCAGCCTCTATGCTTACTAAACGGGTTAGAGTTTCTGTAATTTCTACTGTATACTTTTTCATCTTAAGTTTCTCTCCAATAACTCACTTATTAGCAATAATCTATGTTTTGGGCTTTCCAACCACTCTGGTAATTCATCTCCATATTCCCAGCTATATTTTTTATTCAATAAAGAAAGTTGTTTCTCATCACCAAACTCCATATTTTCAGATAACCACCTCACACAATCAGGGTCTGATAAAGTATAAACCATTACACATAAGTTTTCATAATTACTCTCTGTTTCATAATCAGGCCAGATGACTTTTAAGAAATCATACACCTCTTCTGATGCAACAAATTGTTTCGTTTTCATAATTTCCGATACTTTCCTCTACCTTTAAATTCTATTATTTCTTTGTCTCTTAATATTTGAAGCTGTTGCCTAATTTTTTCTTTGATATGATTGTTCTTAACAAAGATATTTTTTAGGTCACTTTCAAAACGATACATATCTTCAAGGGTAAATTCTGAACCCTCTATCTTATCTATACAATTTAGAATTTCTATTGTCCAACCTCTTACTGAAAGAGAGTTCTTCCTTAAAAATAAACTTTGCTTAAATTCTTTTGTAACTTTTTCTGGATCTCTAACTTGTCCATTTTTCACAAGAAATATTCTTCCTTTAGAAGGTACTTGTGATAAATCAATGTTACAACCAATCCAACCTGCTCGTCTAGCAGTTGGCGCAAGTGGCTTCCTTTGAATAATTGATTTCGGTGTAACAAATTGCTTTGGAAGGACCAGAAAATTATTTACCTCAAAATTTTTTGTATAAGTTAAAAAAAAGAAATTAGGATTATTATCTGCCTGAACACGCTCCATCATCGTTGCATAAGCACCATCATTGATTGTTGATGAAAAATTTCCTTTTTTGCTCTTTAGTTCAAACTCCTCACTACAATGATTACAATAAAAATCTGCTACAGGCCGATTATTTTCAAAATGATTTAAGGGATTGTTCCCACAATTAGGGCAATAAGACTGACGATAAACCCAATCCTCCGTTAAGATACGTGCCTTTTGGCTATTACTTTTATAGGTTTCTACTAATTCTAAATTAAAGTGTAATTCCATTTAAAAATTCCTCACTAATATGAGAATTCACTCGATATAATCAATTAAAATCTACTATAACTAGTATACCACAATATGTACCTATTACATTTGTATTTCATCACTCTCTTTTATATTTCCTTCTAACATATCTCATAAATTAAAAATGAGTGAGATAAATTTATCCCACTCACCTTTCTTTATATCCTTACCTGTCTTTCTTCTGACCGCTGGCCTGTGACAAACATGGTAAAGGTTGCTTTGCAGACGTTTCTGCCTTCTTGATTGGTGATATCCACATCCACTACACAGGTTGTGCGACCTTGATGGACGCATTCTCCTTTAATGGTCAGCACATCGTCGAGTTTTCCTGCTTTGAGGTAGTTGATAGAGGATTGGAGAGTCACTCCGTCTAGTCCTAGCGAAATGACCACCAAACCACTGATCTGGTCGCAAAGGGTAAAGAGATAGCCACCATGGGCATTGCCATAGTAGTTGAGCGACGAGTTCACTACTTTGGTCGTCACCACAACGTGACCATCTCTCATTTGTTCAATTTCGTAATTTTCAAAGGCAGATATAGCATCAAAATGAAAATCTTTCATCGTTTCCTCCTGATATTTCAAACGACACTATGATACTACTTTTTATAGGACTGTGCAAGGAGAAAGCTCCTAGTCTGGTAAAATTCCGACCTGTTCCACAAAGCGCATAAAGGCTGTCTGTCCTTGTTCCGTCTGCTTGTAGACTCCTGCATCCTCAAGTACACGCGCAAAGATAGCCCCCACAGAGTCCTTGACGATTTCAAGGGCTTTTTCTTTATCTGTTAGGTCTGGATATTGGGCTCTAAGTTGGTCTGCCCATTCCTGATGATAGTCGGCAACTGTATCAGCTTCTCCTACAAGATAGCTAGCGACTTGCTCCACTTCTTCTTTCAGACGTGGTGGCAAGATTGCCAAGCCCATGACCTCAATCAAGCCGATATTTTCCTTCTTGATATGTTGGACATCCTTGTGAGGATGATAGATGCCATCAGGATGTTCTGCAGAAGTCTGATTGTCCCGCAAGACCAAGTCCAACTCAAACCGGCCATCACGTTTGCGCGCTATAGGTGTGATGGTGTGATGCGGTGTCCCATCAGTCTCTGCCAAAATCTGCACTGCAGGATCTGAATACTGGCACCATTCCTGCAAAATCTTGTCAGCTAAGTTGATCAAATCTTCTTTGGAATTCGAAGTCAAACGCAACACTGACATTGGCCACTTGACAATCCCAGCCTTGACCTGCTCAAAACCAGCAAAAGAAAAAGTCTTTTGCATAGGAGCCAATTCCATAGGAAATACGTGACGGCCTCCCTGATAGTGATCATGAGTCAAGATAGAACCTCCCACAATTGCTAAGTCCGCATTTGAACCCGCAAAATAGCCCGGAAACTGCTCTACGATAGCCAGCAAACGTTCAAAACTCTGACGACTAATAGCCATAGGACGATGCTGGCCATCTAAGAAAATACAGTGCTCATTAAAGTAAGCATAGGGCGAATACTGGAAGCCCCATTCCTGACCAGCCATTTCAAAACGGATAATACGGTGGTTGCTGCGAGCTGGGTGGTTAACCCGACCATGGTAGCCTTCGTTCTCTATACAAAGCTGACACTGGGGATAATGGCTAGCTTGCACCAACTTAGCCGCCGCAATCTCTTTCGGATCCTTTTCAGGCTTAGAGAGATTGATGGTAATTTCAAGTTCTCCGTAGTCAGATGGAACACGATAAGCGATATTTTTAGCAATGGCCTTGAGTTTGATATAGTCGTTTTTCTGGCTGAACTGGTAAAAATCCGCTATCGCCTGCTCTGGAGATTGGGCATAGGTCTCCCAGAAGTCACGATTGACCTCACTCGGACAAGGGGTCACCAAATCCATCAGTTCAGCACCAAGGATTTCACGCGCAGTCTGACTATCCTCAATCGTCTCTAATCGAACGGCTTCCTCAACCAGCTGGTCCTTGAGGTCAATCAATTGATCTAGATCCGTCTCAACTTCCAAAACACCATCTCCCACTCGTGCCAAGACACGATTGGTCAGGTAGATTCGATCCATTTCCTCAAATGAACTTTCAGTAATAACATGTGTTACAAATTTATCTACTAAGGTCACTATAGAGCCTCCTTTTGACTAGTCAAGGACGCGAGTGCCACCTGCAACTTCAGCGATATAGAAGCTTGGAGCGTAGCCAACTACTTCCTCGTAGTGTTTTCCAACAGCTTCCTTAAAGGCCTCAACAGTATCTTTTTGCACCAAGGCAATGGCACATCCGCCAAAACCTGCCCCTGTCATACGAGCACCGAGAACACCTTCTTGAGCCCAAGCTGTGTGAACAAGAGTATCCAATTCCAAACCAGTTACTTCATAATCATGCTCAAGAGAAACGTGAGAAGCATTCATCAAGCGACCAAATGTTTCCAAATCACCTGCTTGAAGGGCTGCTTGAGCTTTAAGGGTACGTTGGTTTTCAAGCACAGCATGGCGAGCACGTTTTAAACGATTTTCGTCTTTAATCAGATAGCTATATTGGTCAAAGGCCCACTCGTCCAATTCACCCAAGGTCTGAATATCCAAGGCAGCTTGCAATTCTTCCACTGCTTTTTCACACTCAGCACGACGTTCATTGTATTTAGAGTCCGCCAATTCACGGCGTTTGTTAGTGTTCATGATAACAACGACATTGTCCTTCAAATCAAGTGGCACCAAATCATACTCTAAGTTGTTGGTATCAAGGTAAATAGCACGTTGATCAGCCCCCATACCAATAGCAAATTGGTCCATGATACCAGAGTTGACTCCGATAAAGTTATTTTCTGTTTGTTTTCCAATTTTAACCAAATCGAGACGCTCTAATTTTAAATCAAAGAGATGCTCTGCCACGACTCCTGTCAAGAGTTCAAGGGATGCTGAAGAAGACAAGCCAGCACCATTTGGGATATTCCCATAAACATAAAAATCAAAACCTTTGTCAATCACGTGTCCAGCTTCTTGCAAGAAATGAAGGACACCTTTTGGATAGTTGGTCCAGTTGTGCTCTTTTTCAAACTTGAGGTCGGCGAGAGGCACTTCGATAATACCCTTGTCCTCAAAGTTAGCTGAGTAGAAACGTACAACTTGGTCGTCACGCTTACGAGCTGCACCGTAAGTTCCCAAGGAAATAGCAGCAGGAAAAACGTGCCCACCGTTGTAGTCTGTGTGTTCACCAATCAAATTGATACGACCTGGTGAAAAGAAAGTTTGGTCTGCTTCTTGACCAAAAACAGCAAGAAAATCTTTACGAAGAGCTTCAGCAGTAAGATGTTGTGTCATATGAATTCTCCTTTTACTGTGCGTTAAGTCACCTTAACGTGTAATCGTTTTCTTCTATTGTATCCAAGGGATTTCCCAAGGTCAATCCTTTTTACTAAAATTTTACTAAACTATCAGTAAAATACAGAAAAATATGATATACTAACCTAAAAGGAGGAGGATTTATGGCTACCTTAAAAGACATTGCACAGCTAGCCTCTGTCTCTATCGCGACCGTATCCCGCGTCCTCAATCGCGACCAGAGCCTATCTGTTACAGAAGAAACCAGACACCGTATTTTAACCGTTGCTGAAGAGTTGGGCTACACTAAGCACCTCAAGACAGGCGAGTCCCACAAGCCCAAGCAAAAGATTGCCATTATCCAATGGGTCAGCGAACAAGGGGAGCTAGACGATCTCTACTACTACCAGATTCGCCTAGGAATAGAAAAAAGAGCCCAAGAACTGGACTATGATATTTTACGCTATTTTAATGACCATCCTTTTACACTGAGCGAGGAAGTCATCGGGATTCTCTGCATCGGAAAGTTTAGTCGAGCTCAGATCTCTGCCTTTGAAGAATACCAAAAGCCTCTTGTCTTTCTAGACAGTGATACTCTTTCACTAGGACATACCTGCATTATCACGGACTTTTACACTGCCATGAAACAGGTTGTCGATTATTTCCTCAGTCAAGGGATGGACCGTATCGGGATTCTAACAGGGCTTGAGGAAACAACAGACCAAGAAGAAATCATTGAGGATAAGCGGCTGGAAAATTTCAGAAACTACAGTCAAACAAAAGGAATCTATCATGATGAACTGGTCTTTCAAGGAAGCTTTACTGCCCAGTCTGGCTATGACTTAATGAAGGAGGCTATTCAGAACTTAGGAGACCAACTCCCACCAGCCTTTTTCGCAGCTAGCGATAGTTTAGCCATCGGTGCCCTCCGTGCGCTCCAAGAAGCTGGAATCAGCCTACCAGACCGCGTCAGCCTCATTTCCTTTAACGACACTAGTCTGACCAAGCAAGTCTATCCTCCCCTCTCCAGCATCACCGTCTATACCGAAGAAATGGGCAGAGCAGGCATGGATATTCTTAATAAGGAAGTACTCCACGGTCGCAAAATCCCTAGCCTAACCATGTTGGGAACCAGACTGACTCTGAGAGAAAGTACAAGGAATGAATAGGATAACAAAACGACCTCTAGCGAGGTCGCTTTTCTAATGATGATGCCCATGCTTCTGCTCTAATTCTCTCACCCTCCGCTTATGTTGCGCATGATTGCTTTGACTGCTATCTACTTCAATAGTGATATTCTGCACGCCTCTTTCTTCTAAACATTGACGCACCACTTCTTTGGTTTCCATCATCTGTTCCCAGTCCTTGATACAAATGTGAACAATAGCATTATTCTCTAGACCATCCATGGACCAAATGCTAAGTTGATTGACACTGTTGACATTGGGTAGAGCCTCTAAATCCTTCTCCAAATCACTTGTCTCGACTCCTTCTGGCACAGCATCTAGGAAAATTTTCAGTGCGCTCCAAAAGCGAGGAATGGCTTTCGACAGAATAAAGATAGAAATAACTAGTGATAAAAGCGGATCGAGGATATACCAGTCCGTAAATCGAAGAATAATCGCCATTAGAATGACGGCCAACCAACCAAGAGTGTCTTCCAAAAAATGCAGGCTAAGAATTGACTCGTTCTTTGTTTTCCCCTTACGAACTACCAGACTTGCTAGCACATTAATGGCTACTGCAATGATTCCCAGCCAGAGGATGCCTTCCTCATTGACGGGTTGCGGGTGAACAATCTTTGTGACATTTTCCAAGATCACTAGGACAGACCCTATCATAAGAATCACAGCCGTTAGCATGGCTCCTAAAAGACTAAAACGTTTGTAACCCAAGGTGTACTGTCTATCTTCTTCACGGTTTGAAATTGTTTCTAAAAGGGCTGAGATGCCAATGGCTATAGCATCTCCCAAGTCATGAACGGAATCAGCAAGAACTGCACTCGAACCAAAGATTCCTCCTGCGATAAACTCAACAATCGCATAGCTTAAATTTAAGAAAAAAGCTAACCAGATAGATGTTTTAGAACTCATTTCTCTCCCTCCTTTGGTATAATGGGTATATACATACTTCTTTCATTTGTATTATCTAATAAAATTCAAAGAAAGGATAGAAGCAAACTGTCAGCCATGTTCAGTTCTGAACAGTTTGTCTCAAGTGTCTACATGCCAAAAAGAGACCGTCGAGTCAGCAAGACGAAAAAAGCCATCTATCAAGCTTTTTTACAACTTTTGAACGACAAAGGCTATGATGCCACTACTGTTCAGGATATCATTGACCTAGCAGATGTTGGGCGTTCTACTTTTTACTGTCACTATGAAAGCAAGGAACTCCTTTTAGATGAGCTCTGTCGCTACCTCTTTCATCATCTCTTTGAAAGGGAAGGACACTTTACTACCGAGGACTACCTCGCACATATCTTTTTACATTTTCAGAAAAACCAGGACCATGTTACCAGTCTGCTATTTTCCAAAAATGACTACTTCCTCCGTCAACTCCATAAAGAGCTAGAACACCATGTCTATCCCATGTTGGCTGATGAGTTAAAAGAAGCCCACACTAATCTGCCTACTTCTTACCTCCAACACTTGGTCGTGTCCAACTTTATCGAGACATTGACCTGGTGGCTCAAAAAAGGACAAGACTTTACATACCAGGAAGTTGTCCAGTTTTATCTAGACCTTCTCATTCCTAAAAATTGAATACAGAGTAGAGCTCAGTTGCCTTATTTCTAGGCTACTGAGTTTTCATCTTTTCAACAATCAAAAAAGCCCAGACAACATTGTCTGAGCAGTTTTCTATATGGTCGTTTAACAAAGTTGAGTTTGACATTTTCAAACTATTTCTTCAACAAACCTTGTTCTTGTAGAAACTCCTTGGCTACTTGTTCTGCTGACTTGCCTTCAACACCGACTTGGTAGTTGAGCTGGCTCATCTGGCTTTCAGTAATTTTACCAGCCAATTTATTGAGAACTGTTTCCAACTCTGGATGTTTCTTGAGAAGAACTTCTTTCATGAGTGGAGCCCCTTGATAAGGTGGGAAGAGTTGCTTGTCATCTTCCAATACCTGTAAATCATAACGTGCCAATTCCGCATCGGTCGAATAGGCGTCCGTGATTTGAATATCACCTGACTGAATAGCCTGATAGCGAAGGGCTGGTTCCATGGTCGCTACATTGAGATTGAGACCATACATTGATTGCAAGCCCTTATTGCCATCTTCACGGTCATTAAACTCGAGAGTAAATCCAGCCTTCAACTGCCCTTCCACTTTTTTCAAGTCCGAAATGGTCTTCAAGCCATATTCTTGAGCAATCTTTTTCGGAACAGCTACAGCATAGGTATTTTGATAAGACATAGGTTTGAGATAGGATAGATGATCCTGTTTGGCAATGCCATCACGCGCTACCTGATAAACCTGATCTGGCTCATGACCCACTTTCGGTGATGGTTGCAGCAAACTTTCAGTCACCGTACCAGTAAATTCAGGATAGATGTCAATATCGCCTTTTTTCAGAGCTTCATAGAGAAAGCTTGTTTTCCCAAAATTAGGTTTAACAGTCGCAGTCATGCTGGTATTTTCTTCAATCAGTAACTTATACATATTAGCCAAAATTTCTGGTTCCGGTCCCAATTTTCCAGCAATGATCAGGTTCTCTTTCTCTTTTTGAGCCAAAAGAGCTGGACTATAAGACAAACCGAGCAATATTGTCACCAAGGCAAAACCAGAAAAAATCGTTCGCAATTTTGCTTTTTCCATCACTTTTAGTAAGAAGTTAAAGACAATAGCCAGCACTGCTGAAGAAAGTGCCCCAATCAAAATCAGACTGGCATTATTACGGTCAATTCCCAAAAGGATAAAGGAACCCAGTCCCCCTGCACCAATCAAGGCCGCCAAGGTTGCCGTGCCGATAATCAAGACCGCTGCCGTCCGAATCCCAGACATCATAACAGGCATAGCAAGTGGAATTTCAAACTTCTTGAGACGCTCCCACCTAGTCATCCCAAAGGCAATCCCAGCCTCTTGTAGACTTGGATCAATTCCCTTGAGTCCAGTGATGGTATTTTGTAAAATCGGAAAGATCGCATAGATCACTAGAGCTGTCAAAGCCGGCAAGGTTCCAATTCCCATCAAGGGGATAAAGAGCCCCAGCAAGGCTAGAGACGGGATGGTCTGGAAAATCCCTGCAATCTGCAAGACCCAGTCGGCCAATTTCTCATGATAGCGAAGATAAACAGCCAAGGGAATCGCGATAAAAATAGCTAATAACAAGGTCAAAAGTGACAACTGCAAATGTTGAGATAGAGCTGTCAACCAATCACTAAAACGATCTTGAAAAGTTGCAATTAAATTAGTCATGAACACTACCTCCAAACAAGTCTGCTACAAAATCTGTTGCAGGAGCTTTTAAAATAGTCTCGGGATTCGCCACCTGGCGAATCTCTCCATCCTGCAAGACAGCAATACGGTCCGCCAATTTCAGAGCTTCATCCGTATCATGGGTTACAAAAATCGCTGTCATCCCAAATTCTTTATGCAATTCTTTCGTCAGAATCTGCAACTGTTTTCTCGAAATAGCATCCAATGCTGAAAAAGGTTCATCCATGAGGAGAATCTTAGGCTGACCAATCATAGCACGAACAATACCGACCCGTTGCTGTTCTCCACCAGATAATTCACTAGGCAAACGATGCCCATACTCAGCTACTGGTAAACCAACCTTTGCCAAAAGCTCTTCTGTTTTCTGAGCAATTTCTTCCTTAGTCCAGCCCTTCATCTCAGGAATCAGGGCAATATTTTCCGCAACCGTTAGATTTGGAAAGAGAGCAATGGACTGTAAAACATAACCAGTAGAAAGACGAAGTTCACGCTCATCATAGTCTTTGATGCGCTTGCCATCCATATAAATATTTCCATCAGTTGGTTCCAAGAGGCGGTTGACCATCTTAATCACGGTTGTCTTACCTGAGCCAGAAGGCCCAACTAAAACCATGAACTCCCCATTCTCAATTCGTAAATTAACGTCTCTCAAAACATCTTTTTCTGTGTAACGTAGAGCTACATTTTTGTATTCAATCATTCTGTATCCTCAATTTAAAACTTCCCTCGATTGGTCAAATCTTCTACCTTAGGCATGACTTCCTTATTGTCCCAATGTTCCACAATTTTCCAGTTTTCTAGACGGAAGATATCGTACTGGGCATAAGCAACTCCACCAATCTGAGTTTGACCATAGCTAACCACATAGTTTCCTTGTCCTAAGAGTTGGAAAACAAAGTCAAAAGTGGCCTTTACTTATAAACATCTAATTTGCTCCATTTTAAACCTCATTTTCCTCCTCTTTCAGATTAGCCAAAATTCTTTCTTGAAAGGCTTCAAACTGACGAATTTCTTCTTCTGAAAATCCTTTGTAAAAGATCGTATCCAATTTCTGACTGACACGATGCCCCACTTCTTTCTGAGACTGCCCCAACTCTGTTAAAACCAAATACTTCTTACGCTTATCTTCTCCACATGGACTAATAGTTACAAGATTTTGTTCCTCTAGCTTTTTAATCATAGTCGTCAGTGTATTGTTAGCAAGTCCAGTCGCCAAAGCAATATCTGTCGCAGTTGCGCAGCCAGTTTCACTATTCCATAAAACCGCTAAAATCTTTCCCTGCTCACTCCGATAAAGAGCTTCAGGGTCTTGGCTCAGTAACTTTTGAAAAATCCGCCCATTCAATAAACGAATATGATGAGCTAGCAAATGACTATCTTTCATGACACCTCCAATTTATTTCGATATCGAAACGAATAAAGCAATTGTAACACTCATTATTCTAACTGTCAACTATTTCGACTTAGAAATAATTTTTCCCAGTAAAAAAAATCTCCTACCCAAGGTAGAAGAATTTTAATCTTATAAAACTTAATCCGTCATGTCCGATACCAACGTTCGATGCTCTAAGGGAATACTGCACATAACTAGCAAGAAAATGAAACCAGACTGAATCCAGAAGAGGGCCAAGTCAAAGATTCCGTGCACAGCAACCACTGTAAGGAAAGATAGATAAAGACCAATAATCGGACGTTTCCCCGACTCCTGACTCATATCCATCATCAAGCGAACAGGAGCAACAGAAGACAAAACTAATAAAATAGTCCCCACAACTCCGTAACTCAGAATCGTATCAATATAAAGGCTGTGAGCATGTTCATGATAAGGAGCATGTATCCGAGGATACGAGTGCATGTAGGTCAATGGCCCCTCACCCCAAAAAGGATTTTGCTTAAACAAGGCCATCCCAGCATCCCAAATAGAGATCCGTTCTTCCATAGAAGAGTCTAAAGTCCCCATCCGAACTCCCAAATCACTGGAAAAGAGGAAGCTCAAGCCAATCGCAAAGACCCCAATACTAAGCCAAAAGGCCTTCCAGTTTTTAATGGTCGTAAAGAGATAAATAATGGATCCAGCGATAATAGCAGGAAAGGCAGTTCGATTTTGAGTAAAGTTCAAACCAAAGAGATTCACAAAGCCTGCAAACACACAGAATACTTTCAACCAATTCAATTTGGTCGTTGTAAACAGATAGAAAGCAATCATGATACAGAAACAACAAATAATTCCATAATAATTAGGATTAAAGAAGGTCACTTCTGCACGATTCTGATGCCACACCTGCATATTGGGTGAAAGAAAAGCATAGTTAAATTTCTTCACAATTTGGAAATGTTCTAAACTCGCAAAAGCAGCTGACAAGACGCTACCAAACAAGACGAGCTGCAAAATCAATCGAAAGAATTTATGTGATAAAATCGACTGATAGTGCAAAAAGAAAACAGTAAATAGAAAAATTCCTACTGAAGCTACAACTCCCATCCAATTTTGTGCAAAAACGGATATAACAGTACTATAGCCAAGAAAAAGAAGCAGCATCGGATGCTCCCCCATTTTCTGAAGAATACTTTTCATGTCTCCTGTAAAAATCAAACTAATAATATATAAACAGAATACAACTACAAAAAGATAAAAGGGTAAAAAGATACTCAGGATAATTCCCAATAAAATCAGTTCTTTACTAGACAACCCTTTCAGCTTTTCAATAAAGCCTATTGATTTCAAAACGAATCCTTTCTCTCCAAATCAGTTGATTCAGATAATAGTAAGCTACCCTTTATTGTACCACTTTTTTAGCAATTTGAAAACAAAGAAAACGTTTCCCTAGATAAAAAAGCGAGCAAAAATACTGAGATTTCACAACTCAAGCTTAATGACTAGATTCACTCTAAAAAATCGTGCCGAAAATAGTAGGTATATGTTAAAATAGTAGTAATATAATAAGGTTTTGACCAACAATCCGAACTATATTTAAATCATTTACAATTCCTAAAGAAAGGAAACACTATGAAATCCTACCAAGCCGTCTACCAAATTCTAGCTAAAGAAAACGATTATATCAGCGGAGAAAAGATTGCAGAGGAACTATCACTGACTCGAACATCAATTTGGAAAGCCATCAAGCGTTTAGAACAAGAAGGCATTGAAATTGATAGTATCAAAAACAAAGGCTATAAACTGGTGAATGGAGACCTTATTCTTCCAGAACTTCTAGAACAAAATCTTCCAATTAAAATCAGTTTTAAACCCGAAACAAAATCAACTCAACTAGATGCAAAAGAAGCAATTGATTTAGGGAATGAAGCAAACACCCTCTATATAGCTTCCTATCAAACAGCAGGCCGAGGTCGATTTCAACGTTCTTTCTACTCACCACAAGGTGGCATTTATATGACACTCCATCTCAAACCAAATCTCCCTTACGACAAATTACCATCCTACACACTACTTGTAGCAGGAGCTGTCTACAAAGCCATTAAGAACCTAACTTTAATTGATGTCGACATAAAATGGGTCAATGATATCTACCTAAACAATCATAAAATTGGAGGAATCCTTACTGAGGCAATGACCTCTGTAGAAACTGGCTTAGTCACAGATATCATTATTGGAGTAGGTATTAATTTCACTATTAAAGACTTTCCTCAGGAATTAAAAGAAAAAGCTGCTAGTTTATTTAAAACACCAGCACCTATTACCAGAAATGAATTAATCATAGAAATCTGGCGGACTTTCTTCGAAACACCAGCAGAAGAACTATTATACCTATACAAAAAACAGTCATTCGTTCTAGGAAAAGAAGTTACTTTCACACTAGATCAAAAAGACTACAAGGGACTTGCTAAAGATATCTCTGAAACTGGAAAACTTCTAGTTCAATGTGATAATGGAAAAGAAATCTGGCTAAATAGTGGCGAAATTTCACTTAGGACTTGGCACTAAAAAATATATCCAGTTTTTAAACATACCTTGAAGAAATTTCACTATAAGATAATTATAAACACCATTCATCACTAAAAAGATAAGCAAGTTGTTTTATCGAAAATAGCACGTTTCATAAACTACTATAATTAACAAAAAATAGAACGAGTACAGAAATACTCGTTCTATTTTTTCTAAACTACTGATTAAAGTGAGTTTACGTCAACTTTGATACCAACACCTTGAGTAGTTGTGATAGTCAAGTTTGTTACGTAAGTTCCTTTAGCTGTAGCTGGTTTTGCTTTTTGGATTGTTTCGTTGAAAGCTTTGAAGTTTTCAACCAATTTTTCAGCTTCAAATGATACTTTACCGATGATTGCTTGAACGTTACCTGCACGGTCAGCACGGTAAGTGATTTTACCACCTTTAGACTCTTCAACTGCTTTAGCAACATCCATTGTTACAGTACCAGTTTTAGGGTTTGGCATCAAGTTACGTGGTCCAAGGACACGTCCAAGACGTCCAACAAGAGCCATCATGTCAGGTGTAGCGATAACTACGTCGAAGTCCAACCAACCGTCGTTGATTTTAGCAACAAGGTCATCTTCACCAACAAAGTCTGCACCTGCAGCTTTTGCTTCTTCAGCTTTTGCACCACGTGCGAAAACAAGAACGCGTGAAGTTTTACCAGTACCGTTTGGCAATACCATTGCTCCACGGATTTGTTGGTCAGCTTTTTTAACGTCGATGTTCAAGTTGTAAGCAACTTCTACAGTTGCATCAAATTTTGCAAAGTTAGTTTCTTTTGCAAGTGCTACAGCTTCTTCTACGCTGTATGCTTTTGTGCTGTCGATTTTCTCAAGAGCAGCACGAAGTTGTTTGCTTTTTTTAGCCATTTTCTATTCTCCTTGTAAGTGGTTCAATCGATTTTCATCTCCCACGTCACTTCTCGAAATGATGAAGTCTTGCGGGTTATATTGGGGGTGTTATTGATTAGTCAACAACAGTGAATCCCATAGAACGAGCAGTACCTTCGATCATACGCATTGCAGACTCTACGTTTGCTGCGTTCAAATCTGGCATCTTAGTTTCTGCAATTTCTTGTACTTGTGCACGAGTAACTGTAGCAACTTTAGTTTTGTTAGGTGTACCTGATCCTTTTTCAACACCTGCAGCTTTTTTCAAAAGAACAGCAGCTGGTGGTGTTTTAGTGATGAAAGTAAATGATTTATCTTCGTAAACTGAGATAACAACTGGAATGATCATACCAGCTTGGTCAGCTGTACGAGCGTTGAACTCTTTTGTGAATCCCATGATGTTGATACCAGCTTGACCAAGAGCAGGTCCAACCGGTGGAGCTGGTGTAGCTTTACCAGCAGGGATTTGCAATTTTACAAGTTTTTCGACTTTTTTAGCCATTTTTAAATCCTCCTTTGTGGTTTTGGCGGTAATTAAAGATTTTTACCTCCCACAAGTATGCTTTACACATACTCATCTATTATACACTATTTATCTGGAATTGCAAGGAAAAAGTTTATTTTTTAATCGACGTAATCTCCACCTTCAAAGCCGAAATACTCTTCCAAACTGAGGCCACTAGCTGCAATCTCTTTAGCCTCTTTTCCTACATAACGAAGGTGCCATTCCTCAGCCATATAGCCTGTTTCCTTTTCCTTACCTTTAAGATAACGGACAACAAAACCATAATCAGCCGCATGGTCCAAGAGCCATTGGGCCGCTTTTTCTTCTGTCACCAAATCACCATTTGTTCCAATCACATCAAAGGCCAAGCCTGTCTGGTGCTCGCTATAGCCAGGGCGGGCAGAGTAACGGTCTGCTGCAGCCTTTCCATCTTTATTGACATAATCTTGATAGAGGTTAGTCTGAGTCTCGTAACTTCTAAAACCACTGTATTGATCACTAATTGGGAAGCCTGCCTCTTGCATCGCTTTGATGAGTTTGACCAACTCGGCCTTGGCTGTTGGATTTTCCCCTGGATTATAATCTTTAGACAATGGATAATGTTTATTGGCTACGATGATTTCATCGTATTTCCCTTGGATGCTGTAGTAGTCTCCTTTATTAACCACTTCTGCTTTTTGCTGAGCAGCTCCTTGAGACTTGCTTCCGACTGTTCCATCAGCTTTAGCTGTTTGTTCTGTCTTAGCTGCGCCATCTTCATTTTTTGCTTTTTCTTGTGAACAAGCTGCTAGACTCAAGGCTAGCAAGGCTGTCAAGACTAGGTATCTTTTTTTCATTTCTACTCCTTTATTTCTAATAGTTTATCTACTTCTAACGATAAACGTTTGACTAATCTTTTAATCTCATCCGGTTTTGCTTGGCAGGTTTCTGCTGTCATTTCTTCAAAGGGAACCCACCAGACTGGACCACGTCCCTTGAGACCATGACCATTCATGTCACCTCTTCGTCTAGGGAACAGATGCCAATGAAGATGGGCATCGCCATTTCCTAGCAGTTCGATATTCATTTTCTCAGCAGCAAAGGTCTTAGCAACCGCCTCTTGGACCACACTCATTTCTTCTAGAAAACGGAGTCTTGTCTCCTTTTTCAAATGGTGCAATTCGGTGACGTGTTCCTTAGCTAGAAAGAGACTATAGCCTGCAAAATACTGGTGGTCTCCAACCACAAGATAGCCTGTTTCCAACTCTTTGACAAAATAGGGATTTGCTCCCTTCTTGATGAGCTCAATTCTCTGGCAAATCAAACACATATTAGTCTACCAATGCGCTCTTAAGATAAGCATCAACCATACGCTCCGTTGCGACCACCGAGTCAATATGAGTACGCTCATAAGAATGGCTAGACTCGATACCAGCACCGAGAAGGGCATGTTTAACTTCTGCACCTGCAGACATAGCCGCTGAAGCGTCTGAACCATAAAACGGATAGATATCCAGTTTAAATGGAATATCTTGCTCTTTAGCCAAAGCAACCAAGTGTTGCCGGAAGTCATAATGATAAGGTCCAGAAGCATCCTTGACACAGATAGACACTGTATATTCGTCTGTTTGCTGATCATCTCCCATAGCTCCCATATCCACAGCCAGATATTCTACCACCTGAGCAGGAATGTTAGAATTAGCACCGTGTCCCACTTCTTCAAAGACTGAAAAAGCAAAATGGGTTGTTACTGGCAACTCAATCTTCTCTTCCTTATAAATACGAAGCAGGTTAAGCAAAATCGCTGCACTGACCTTATCGTCCAAATGACGAGACTTGATAAAACCTGTCTCTGTTACGACGGTTCGTGGATCAAAGCTGATAAAATCACCGACCTCAATACCAAGAGCACGAGTTTCTTTTTCACTGGTTACTTTTGCATCCAAACGCACTTCCATATTGTCCTGCGTGCGTTCTGCAGTTCCTGCATCCTTGTAGACATGGCAAGAGGTCTGGTGGATAAGGATGGTTCCGGATACCTTTTGACCTGTGCTAGCTACATGAACGGTACAGTTTTCACCTTCAATCATGTTCCAAGGAAAGCCACCGATACGATCCAGTTTGAGACGGCCGTCTGGTTTGACAGCACGGACAATAGCACCCAGCGTATCTACATGGGCAGTCACATAGCGATGCTCTTCATCATTTTGACCTTTGATGGTCACATTGACACCACCCTTGGCTGTACGAACCGGCTGGTAACCAAAACCTTCTAGAGTCTTGACTAAATAGTCCGAAATCTCCCGAGTGAAGCCCGTTGGCGACGCAATGGCTGTCAGTTCTTTGATATATTCTACTGTTTGATTCATTTCTTCACCTCTTTTGCTACCTATTATAACACATTTATCATCGGATAAAAAAAGAAAATCACTCCTGTAGACTTGGCTACAAAAGTGATTTTAACGATTATTCCATTTCAAAAACATCGCTTTCTTGCTTGTTTGGTAGAACCAATGAGAGCAAGATTCCGACAATAGCTGGCACCAACCATGGGAGAGATGCCTTGGCAAAAGGAAGAGCGTTGACAAGGCTTGCAAGAAACTCAACCTTAAACGAGCTTCCTAATACGCTTGCAATGGCAATAGCTGTAACCACAGCAATTGTCAATTGCATACCAGGTTTTGAAAGAGCAACAAATTTGTTGACAATGACAATCATAACGATGGCAATGGTGATTGGGTACAAGATAACCAGTACTGGAATGGAGTACTTGATAATCGCATCAAGACCCAAATTAGCAATGGCAAATCCAATCAAGGTAAAGGCTGTCGCATAAACCTTGTAGCTGATTTGTGGGAAGCGTTCATTAAAGAACTCAGCTGTTGACACAATCAAACCAACTGTTGTTGTGAAGCAGGTTACGGTAACCATAGCTGCAAGGAAGAGTTGAGCTGTTGAACCAAAGATTTCTTGAGTAGCTTGTGACAAGATGTAAACACCTGGTGTTCCACCCTTCATCGCTTCAGCAGGTACTGGGAAATGATTTCCAAGGAAACCTAAACCGATATAAAGAGCGCTGAAGGCAAGGCCAACAACGATACCAACAACCCAAATAGTTGAAATGTATTCTTTCTTACTTGAAAATCCAAGTTGTTTCAAGGTTTGAACTGCGATTACGCTAAAGGCAACTGAGGCAAGGGCGTCCAAGGTATTATAACCTTCTAAGAAACCTGTACCAAAGGCAGAAGCTTGATAAGCAGCTGAAGCAGCTTGAGGACTTGTCCCACCGTATTTGAAAGCTCCTAGTACAACCAAGATGACAATCAAAATCGCAAAGACTGGCGTTAAAATACGACCGATACGGTCCAAGATTTTTGATGGATTAAGCGAAATCAAATAGGCTGCCGCAAAATACAGAACCGTAAAGACAATCAAGCCAAGACCTTTATTAGCATCCGACAAAAGGGGGCTAATCCCGACTTCATAAGCTGTTGTAGCTGTACGTGGGATAGCAAAGAATGGACCGATTGACAAGTAAAGAACTGAGAGGTAAAGAGTCGCAAACCAAGGCGCTATCTTTGTTGAAATCTCGTAAATATATCCTTTAGGATTTAGCGTTCCAATAATAAGAGTCAAGACGGCGATACCGACACCTGAAAAGACAAAACCTGCGATGGCAGGAAGAAAATGTTCTCCAGATAGAGCACCTAGAGAAGGCGGAAAAATCAAGTTCCCCGCACCAAAAAATATTCCAAACAGGAGTAAACCTGTTAAGGCACCTTTTTTAGCCATGAAAATCTCCTTCATATTTATAAAATACTGACCTAGTATATCATGAATAGGAGTATGAAAAAAGCTTCACGAAGTAAATGTTGAATGTTTTCAAGATTCTTAAAAATAAGAATTATCTAAAAATAAAATCCTCCTACCAAGATCACACTAAGTAGGAGAAAATTCTACTGTTTACAGTTCTTCAAAAGCCATCATGCCACCTTGTACATTGATAACCTCATAACCTTGTTCTGATAAGAATTGGTAAGCACGCGCCGATCTCATTCCAGATTTACAAATAACATAATGTAACTGATCCTTGTCCAATTGATCATAAGTATCAGCTAATTGACTCAGAGGAAGATTCTGAGCACCTTCTAAATGAAGAGCTTCAAACTCCTCCACTTCTCTCACGTCCACTAGAGAAAGTTGGTCATTTTGGTAAAGCTGGTAAAATGCGTCAAAGGTAATTTCTTTCATTCTTTTTCTCCTAATACTCTTCGAAAATCAAATTCAAACCACGTCAGCGTCGCCTTACCGTACTCAAGTACAGCTTGCGGCTGGCTTCCTAGTTTGCTCTTTGATTTTCATTGACTATAAAATTGCTTTAATTCTTTTTTTCAAATCCGGCACTACTTCTGCCTCAAACCAAGGATTTTTGGCCATCCAGATTTGATTGCGTGGTGAGGGGTGAACTAGTGGAAAATAGGTTGGCAAGTACTTCTGGTAGTGTTTTACCCGTTCTGTCACCTTGCCACTGATTTTCTCCTTTAAATAGTAGGCCTGGGCATATTGCCCAATCAAGAGGGTCAATTGAATATCTGGTAATTCTTGCAAGAGCTGTGAATGCCATTTTTCGGCAAATCCTGCTCGAGGTGGTAAATCACCTGAATTGCCATGCCCTGGAAAGTAGAAATCCATAGGCAAAACAGCAAAATATCCTGAATTGTAAAAAGTGTCTTCGTCAACACCAAGCCAATCTCGCAAGCGGGCACCACTTTTATCTTTCCAATAAAGTCCTGCCTCCTGCGTTTTAAGCCCCGGTGCTTGACCGATGATATTGATGCGAGCAGTCTTTGGCGCTGCAAAGAGAGGCTCGATCCCACGCTTTGTATAGGTAGCATTCTGCGTATCTGCCATAATAGCCTGCTTGATTCTTTCGATTTGAGACATCTACTTTCCCTCCAAAAAGAAGTCTAAGCATAGCATCTCAGACTTCTATCGTTTTATTTGATCAATTCGTAAATAGCTTCGGCATAGATTGCTGCAGCTCGGAAGAGATCGTCCAAGGCGATAAATTCATTGGCTTGGTGCATGGTATCAATTGAGTCTGGGAACATGGCACCGTAGGCAACTCCGCGTTCGAGCAAACGACCAAAGGTTCCACCACCGATAACTTGCTCGTGACCTTTAAGTCCAGTTTGTTTTTCATAGACATTCAACAAGGTTTGCACAAGTGGATCTTCCATTGGCACATAGTGAGGGGTATGACCGTGCTCAGAAAGGCTAACAGAAGCAACTGGCAAGTTTTCAAGGATTGACTTGATTTGCTCTGGACTTGTTCCTTTTGGATAGCGGATGTTGAGGGCAATGGTATTATCAGCGCTTGTTTCGTCAAAGCGGAAGACGCCGGCATTCATAGAAAGAGCACCCATCTTTTCATCCACATGAGCAATCTTGAGATTTTCACCCTCATGGTCGTTCAAGAGAATCTTACCAGCGATGTCAAGATAGTCTTTAGCTGGTCCTGCAAAGTCAAACTGACTGAGGAAGAGAGCTAGGTAAGTTGCACCATTGACACCTGAAGCAGGCATAGCACCATGGGCTGATTTACCAATGATCGTCACCTTGTATTGACCAGCTTCTTCGTGAATTTCTCCTCTGAGCTTGTGTTCTGCAACAAAAGTATCTAGTTTAGCTTGCAAGTCAGTCAAATCACCTGAAACAACTGCCGTTGCTGATTCAGGCACCATATTTTCACGCAAACCACCTGTAAAGCTATGAAGACGAGCAGCACCTGCATTTTCACCTGCAAAGTGGAGGTATTCTGTGATATTTCCTTTTTCACCATTGATGATAGGGAACTCAGCGTCTGGAGAGAAACCAAAGTCTGGCTTCGCAAGTCCTACGTGCTCGAAGTAGTAGTCCATATCTGCCCAGCCTGATTCTTCGTCTGTTCCGACGATGAAGCGGACTTTCTTAGAAGTTGGAAGACCCAGTTCTTTGATGATTTTCAAACCATAGTAACAAGCTGTTGTAGGACCCTTGTCATCTGAAGCCCCACGCGCATAAAGACGACCATCTTTGATAGTTGGTGTGTAAGGGTCTGTGTCCCAACCGCTACCAGCTGGCACCACGTCCATATGTGCAAAGATTCCGAGAACTTCTTCCCCTTGACCAAACTCAAAATGTCCTGCGTAGTTATCAACATTTTTAGTTGGGTAGCCATCGCGGTCTGCGATTTCAAGAAATTTTTCCAAGGCTTTTACTGGACCAGGTCCAAATGGATGCTGAGCGTCCGCCTTGCTATCATCACGTTCAGAGTTGATTTCCAAAAGGCTAAACAAGTCAGCCAAGAGGTCTTCTTTGCGTTTTTCTACTTCTGCTGTAAAATCAATTGCTGTCATATTATCTTCCTTCTATCTTTTCTCGATAATTTCATCTACTGGCAAGCGGTAGCTTGGTTCCAATTTTTCGTCTGTGTATCCCACTGTAATCAAGAGTTCTGGTCGGAAGCGGTTTTCGATTTCCAAAACTTCGTTGACTTTTGATTTGTCAAAACCAAGAATCAGATTTGATCCGATTCCTTGGTCTGTAAGAGCGAGAACCAAGTTCATAGCAACCAAACCTGCATTGAGGGCTAGGTAGTCGCTGACTTGTTGTTCATTGTAGCGTGCAAATTCAGCTGGCAAATTTTTCATAAAGTATTGAAGTTGTTCTTCTGAGAAATTGTTAGCACCACCAACCCGGGCAATCTTGCGAGCACGTTTGGCTAAGTCCGTATCTGTAAAGAGGGCAATGGTCACTGGCGCTGATGATACCTGCTCAAAGTTGGAACCGTAAGCCAACTTTGCCAATTCAGCATTTTTCTCACGCACCACTACAAATTTCCATGGCTGGCTGTTGTGGGCGCTTGGTGCCAAGGTTGCAATTTCGATAGCCGTACGCACATCTTTTGGATCAACTGGCTTATCAGTGAAATGCTTAGTCGCATGACGTTTTTTATTTAATTCAAGAAATTTCATAATCGATTTCCTTTTCTAATTCTATTGCTTCCATTCTACCATAATTTGAAAGAGCTTGCAGGGATTTTTCATAGTATCTCTTGGTCCAAATTATTCTTTTTTAAAAACCAAAATATAATTTTTATAAAAACCTAAGGTAGCAACTGATAAAAGCATCACATCAAAAATGATAATTGCAACAGATAGTCCAGATGATAAAGCAATTTTATGGCCTGCTGTATCTGTAATTCGTTCTAAATGAAAATTTTTAAGTACCAAATACAGATAATAGCTGTTCAATAAACTCGATATATAACCAATTAAAATCTGGGATTTCAATTTTGTAAATATCCATAAACCTAACAAAGGAATAGCTATTATTAATAAGGGAAAACCAAATAAGATAACCGTCAAAAAAAGAAAAATTGGTCCATTCCAAATCCACAGACAATAAAGAAGGCAGAGATAAGAAATTACATATACTGTCCCTAATATTTTATTGCTTATTTTACTCATTTTTTCTCCATTCTATTATTCCTTGTTCAGCAACTTGAGCTAATTCCTTTTCTTCCTGCGGGTTCAACTTTCTTTGCACAGCCTCTGCTACTGCTCTTGGTACTCCAACTTCGACAATCTCATCCACACTGGCTTCCTTGATTTTGGTCAGAGACTTGAAATGCTTCATAAGATTTTGCTTGCGTTTAGGTCCCAGCCCTTCAATTCCATCCAATTGTGATGAAAAGGAGTTCTTAGAGCGCAGTTGACGGTGGAAAGTGATGGCAAAGCGGTGGACCTCATCCTGAATCCGTTGGAGGAGGAAAAATTCCTGAGAATTGCGAGACAACTCCACCACCTCAAGCGGATCACCAAAGAGCAATTCATGGGTTTGGTGCTTGTCATTCTTTTGCAGACCTGCAATGGGGATATCCAAGCCCAGTTCCTCTTGGATGACTTGCTTGGCGATATTGACTTGACCTTGTCCTCCATCAATGACAATCAAATCTGGCGGGGTTAAACCCTCGCGCTGAACTCGACCATAGCGCCTGCGAATAACCTCACGCATACTGGCATAGTCGTCTGGTCCAACGACAGTCTTGATTTTATACTTACGATAATCTTTTTTACTTGGTTTGCCGTTGACAAAGACAACCATGGCTGAAACAGGACTGGTCCCCATGATATTAGAGTTATCGAAGGATTCGATGCGGACTGGGGTTGGGATTTGGAGTAAACGTCCTAGATTTTCAATAGCCCCCTGTGTTTTTTCGACAGATTTCTCTAGCAGATTGAATTTCTGCTCTAGGCTGACTCGAGCATTCTTTATAGCCAGATTGACCAGTTGCTTTTTCTCTCCACGCTGGGGTTTGAGAATCTTGGTATCCACCAAAGCCTTGACGGCTTCTTCGTCAATATCCTGCGGAATCAGCACCTCATTGGGAACCAGGTGGGATTTTTCTTGATAGAATTGTCCCACATAGGTTAAGAAGTCCTCGTCCGGATCATTGTAGTAGGGGAATAGATTGACATCCCGCTCAATGAGCTTGCCCTGACGGACAAAGAAAACCTGAACACACATCCAGCCCTTGTCCACATAATAGCCAAAGACATCCCGATTTTGGAGATCCTTTGCCATGACCCTTTGCTTGGTTCGAAGCGTTCCAATGGCCTGAATCAGGTCACGGTATTCCGCCGCACGTTCAAACTCCATAGCCTGGGCTGCCGTTGCCATCTTTCCCTTGAGGTCATCAATAATTTTGTCATCTTGCCCTTTTAGAAAATCAGAAACCTCCTGAGCCATGGACTTGAAATAGGCCTCATCTTTCTTACAGATGGTGTGGGCCATACATTGTCCGATATGGTAGTAAAAACAGACCTTAGATGGTGGATTGGTACACTTACGAAAAGGGAAAATCCTATCCAGCAACCGCTTGATTTCATTGGCCGCCCCCACGTCTGGATAAGGTCCAAAGTAGAGACCTCCGTCCTTTTTAACCTGACGGGTGATAATCAAACGAGGATAGCGCTCATTAGTGATTTTGATGAAAGGATAGGACTTATCATCCTTGAGCATGATATTGTACTTGGGCTTGTTTTCCTTGATCAGATTGATTTCTAGGAGAAGTGCCTCAATATTGGACTCCGTAACGATAAATTCAAAATCCACAATTTCGGACACCAGAGCTTCCGTCTTGGTATCATGACTTCCACGGAAATAAGACCTCACGCGGTTACGCAGATTTTTAGCCTTTCCTACATAGATAATGGTGCCGTTTTTATCCTTGTGAATGTAGCAACCAGGGCTGGTCGGCAAGAGCTCTAGTTTTGATTTAATCAAGTTATTCATAGTTCCATTATAGCAAAAAAGTAGGGAAAGATAGTCCCCCACTCATTGGTTTCATATCAAAATAAGACTAATGCTACTAAACAAATTATAAAAAACATATCCCATTTCATAATCCGTCTAAGTTAGAGTAATAAAAAGCCAGATGCAATATTAATATTCTCATTAAACTAATTAAATACAAAGCCTTTGGATTTCGAAACTATGAAAACTTCTAAAAACCGATTTTTATCACCCTGAACAACAATTATCGATCATAGCTTTTCTTCAACCCACTAAAGTTGACAAAGGGCCGATAATTGTTGACCAAAAGTTGTCCAAAGAAAAAAAGAAACGCTGATTTATCAACGTTCCTTAATTCTATACTATACCGGCGGCCGGGGTCGAACCGGCACGTCCTTGCGGACACTGGATTTTGAGTCCAGCGCGTCTGCCAATTCCGCCACGCCGGCAAATAGTAACTGGGGTAGCTGGATTCGAACCAACGCATGAGGGAGTCAAAGTCCCTTGCCTTACCGCTTGGCTATACCCCAATAATATAAAATAGGCGAGTGATGGGGATCGAACCCACGCATGCCAGAGCCACAATCTGGTGTGTTAACCACTTCACCACACCCGCCATAATTCTATAAACACGGGCAGTAGGAATTGAACCCACACTGAAGGTTTTGGAGACCTTAGTTCTACCTTTAAACTATGCCCGTAATATGGAAGGGGAGGGATTCGAACCCCCGAACCCGAAGGAGCGGATTTACAGTCCGCCGCGTTTAGCCTCTTCGCTACCCTTCCATAATATATAAATGGCGCGAGACGGAATCGAACCGCCGACACATGGAGCTTCAATCCATTGCTCTACCAACTGAGCTACCGAGCCTTATTGCGGGAGCAGGATTTGAACCTACGACCTTCGGGTTATGAGCCCGACGAGCTACCGAGCTGCTCCATCCCGCGTTAATACTAAAGGAGGATGTGGGATTCGAACCCACGCACGCTTTTACACGCCTGACGGTTTTCAAGACCGTTCCCTTCAGCCGGACTTGGGTTGTTACCGCCGTGAAAAGGCGGTGTCTTAACCCCTTGACCAACGGACCATAATTTTTAATGGGCACGAGTGGACTCGAACCACCGACCTCACGCTTATCAGGCGTGCGCTCTAACCACCTGAGCTACGCGCCCAAGTTAAAAACTTGGTAATTTGAACAAAGTTCAAAGCGGGTGACGAGAATCGAACTCGCGACAACAGCTTGGAAGGCTGTAGTTTTACCACTAAACTACACCCGCTAAAATGGGAGTTAACGGGATCGAACCGCTGACCCTCTGCTTGTAAGGCAGATGCTCTCCCAGCTGAGCTAAACTCCCTAGAGCTAAGCGACTTCCATATCTCACAGGGGGCAACCCCCAACTACTTCCGGCGTTCTAGGGCTTAACTTCTGTGTTCGGCATGGGTACAGGTGTATCTCCTAGGCTATCGTCACTTAACTCTGAGTAATACCTACTCAAAATTGAATATCTATTCAAACCAAGAAAACCGCTCG